>JANPNP010000340.1:0-3242 GCA_031427535.1 Bdellovibrionales bacterium
CTTTTGGCAGCGCTTAATAAATTCCGCTACATCAGCGTTTGGATTTATTGTGAACCCGGTCGTCTTCCCATCAAGGGCACTTGTCCACGCATAGGCATTCACCCAATTAAGCGTCACTTGAATTATAGATTCAAACGGGGCTGTAAAATGATCGGGTTTAATCTCATCAACTGAATCACGTATACCTACAATACCAGTCGCTGGGGTTGAAACAATGTTTTCCTCTAATGTTTCATTATAAAAGCTGACGTTACCACTGATCACCGGCGCATTCATTTTAACTGCGGCATCGGCAATGGCGTCAATGCTGGCAACAAATTCGCTCATGATATTTTCTTTTTGCGGATTTCCAAAATTTAAACAGTCCGTAACTGCTAAGGCCTCGGCGCCCTTTAATGCCATCTGAAAAGCCGGATAATAAACGGCGTCGTAGGCACCAACAGCAGCATCCATTTCCATTAAATCTGGTCTGCAACCAACTGCCAAAGCTAAACCCCTACCAGAGTGATCCAGTTTACAAAATGCCACCGCGCTTTCGCACGCTGCAGCCGTGCGTGCGCCAACACGCTGATCGTACTGTTTGTAAATCCATTGATGAGAATTCAACTTAAATTCTGCAAAGGCTTTGGCGACTGATCTTTTTAAATCCGGATCAGCTAGCTTTAAATTTTCTACTTTATTCGGGTAATGCCACGATTTAAAAGGACGGTCGTACCGCGGAGCGTGTTCAACGATAAGATCTGGATCTATATCTGTTAGAATTTCTACTCCCCACATTAATTTTACTTTTCGTGGTGTCTGCACATGGCCTAAAACGACTGATTCTAAATGCCACTTTTTAAATGTAGCTTCCAAGGCCTGAAGATTTTTCGGTTCGCATACAAGCAGCATGCGCTCTTGGCTTTCAGATAAAAGAATATCTTCAGGGCTCATGGAAGGATCTCGTAGTGGAACTTTTTTTAAATCCATCACAAGTCCCACTTGTCCTTTCGAGGCCATTTCGAAACTAGAACTGGTTAAGCCCGCGGCGCCCATATCTTGCATCGCCACGACTAGATTTTTCTCTAAAACCTCAAGACAAGCTTCAATTAAAAGTTTTTCGTAAAAGGGATCACCAATTTGCACATTTGGTTTTTTTGATTCCATATCATTATCAAAAGATGCCGACGCCATCGAGGCCCCATGCACGCCATCACGTCCAGTTTTAGCACCCACATACACAACTAAATTTCCAGCGCCTGCAGCATTTGATAAGGCCATTTTCTGACCCGGAGCAAAGTATCCAACATTCAGCGCATTCACCAAAATATTTTTGTTATACTTTTTGTGGTAGTTCGTCTGTCCCGTGACCGTTGGCACGCCGACACAGTTGCCATAAGTCGATATCCCTTTGACCACACCATGTTGAAGTGCTGTCATTTTTTCGGCGTGAACGTCACCGAAACACAAATAATTTGCCGTCATTATAGGTCTTGCGCCCATCGTAAAGATATCACGAAGAATACCACCCACACCTGTAGCTGCTCCCTGCACCGGTTCAATAAAACTGGGATGGTTATGACTTTCCATTTTAAACGCAATCTTTTCTCCGAAACCTAGATCGACGACACCTGCGTTTTCCCCGTCCATTAGCGGTGTGCTAGCGTTTCGAAAAGAAAATTTCTTAAGCTGGTTTTTAGATGATTTATAACTGCAGTGCTCGCTCCATAAGGCAGAAAATAAACACCACTCAATTACTGAAGGTTCCTGTGACGAATCCCGCTGCAACACGTTTTTCATTTTCTGATATTCGGCTTCAGACAAACGGTAGATTTTTAAATTTTTTTCCAAATCAGAACTCATAAAAAATACCCTCCGTCACTTGAGCCCATCCAGCTTGCTGACGCTCGTTCAGGATGTGGCATTAACGCACAGACATTTTTTTTCACATTCGTTAATCCTGCAATGTCCATAGCCGAACCATTTGGGTTACTAACGTACGTTAGCCAAACTTGCTGGTTATCGTGAATCTTTTTTAAGGTTTCGCTGTCTGCATAAAATTGACCGTCACCATGAGCAATTGGCAATGTCAGGTTTTGCTTAACAACCATATTTTTTGAAAACACATTCTGGTTATTCGCAACAACCAAGTGCTGGAACTGATCAATGAAGCGTAAATTCTTATTCTGCACCAAAGCTCCGGGCAGAAGCCCTGCTTCGCAAAGAATTTGAAAGCCATTGCAAATTCCTAAAATGGGCTTACCAAGATTCGCAAACTCTTTGACAGATTTCATCACGTGCGTACGCGCAGCGATCGCACCACACCGTAAATAGTCCCCATGACTAAAGCCTCCGGGAATGACCACCATATCGAAGTCTGCTGGGTTAAAACGATCTTCAAACCACAAGTACTGGGCGCTGTGCCCTTTATTGATAATCCATCTGCGAACATCTTCGTCGCAGTTGGTTCCTAAGAAACGTGGAATGCCAACTTTCAAACTCATGTGCAGCCCCCTCGCGAATCAGTTAAAAAATATTTCGTACTTTTCAATTAGCGGATTGTATAACCCGCCTTCGTGAAGCATTTTTTCAACTTCTATCTTGGCAGCTACTTCGGATGTTTCGCTAAGCGTAATTTCCAAATATTTACCAGCGCGCAAAGATTGCAATTGGTACCCGTTACTTTTCATCGAACTTTCAATCGCACGGCCCTGTGAATCTAATATAACATCACGGGGCATGATCTTAATTCCTACATTCATAGTGGGATCCCTTCTAGTCTTGTTAATACACTTTGATAAGCTTCTTGCACATTACCTAAATCACGACGAAATCGGTCTTTATCAAATTTCTCTTGGGTGGTTTTATCCCATAATCGCATGCAATCCGGTGAAATTTCGTCAGCTAAAATTACCTGACCATCAGAATTAATTCCGAACTCAATTTTGAAATCAATTAATTGTAAACCTGCTAGCATAAAATGAGTTTTCAAAATCGAATTAATTTTTAAGGCGGCAGCTTTCATCACGTGCAGTTGATCTGAAGTAACCCATTCAAACTCAAGCGCTTGATCATCGCTTACAAATGGATCGGCTAGGGCGTCATCCTTATAATAAAGTTCAACTAACGGTTTATTTAAAATTTGACCTTCAGCGCGCCCAATTTTTTTAGAGCCACCGTTATTCTGTCGGTTGGAAACGTGGAAGGCGTGCCAGTCATAAAACTGAAGTTGGAGGATAAAGAGATTCTTTTATTGATATCAT
>JANPNP010000341.1:0-5253 GCA_031427535.1 Bdellovibrionales bacterium
GGATAAGTTCCTTCAAAATACGAAATCATCATGGCAGTCGATGCTAACAATCCGGGGTAATAAAAATCGATAAACGTAAGGCCTTCAATTTGTTCAACAAATTTTCCAAGTCCAAAGCCAATTGCAGTCAAATACATTAAAGGTTCAAGTACAGTCCAAAACAAGGACACTAAAAAGGTTTTTCTAAAAAATAAAAAATTTCGAAGCCAGACTTGTATCATGCATTGGCTCGAATCTGATACCCAGCTAATTTTAAAAAAACATCATTCAGGTTTGCAACCCGAGTTAAATAATAGACATTTTGCATCTGTGAAATAAACTGTTGCCGTAACCCAGCTGTAGGAAAAAAAGCAAACAGCTTTTTTTCAAAATCTTGATATTCAATATT
Organism: Bdellovibrionales bacterium; assembly: GCA_031427535.1. Lineage (GTDB taxonomy): Bacteria > Bdellovibrionota > Bdellovibrionia > Bdellovibrionales > Bdellovibrionaceae > Pseudobdellovibrio. The sequence continues at coordinate 389 of JANPNP010000341.1, forward strand.
TTTTGATTCTAGCTGTGACTTCCAGTACTGAGCATCAGTGCCGACGCTAATTTCAACAACTTCGGCGCCAATATGTTTTTGAATTAAATTCTTCGGCGAATCACACTCTAAAACACGTCCTTGATCAATGATGGCTACCCGGTCACATAAAACCTCGGCCTCTTCCATGTAATGAGTTGTTAGGATCATTGTTTTTTTCTGTACTTTTAAATTCTCGAAATAATTCCAAATCCAAAGACGCGCCTGCGGATCAAGCCCCGTCGTCGGTTCATCAAGAACCAAAAGTTCGGGATGATTCATTAGGCCACGTGCTAATGCTAGCCGCCGCTTCATGCCGCCGCTTAGGTTTTCAACATGTTTGTACCGATGATCTGTCAGTTTCATTTCAGAAATGAAATGCAGTGCGCGTGCTTCTGCGATATCAGCCGAAATTCCATGATAACTAGCAAATAGTTTTAGATTTTCAATGGGGTTAAAATCGACGTCTAATCCATCATCCTGCGGTACAACGCCAATCTTCGAACGAATTTGTGACATATGGGATTTAGCATTAAGACCTAGGACAAAAAGTTCGCCTTCGTTAGGTATAACGTGTCCATAAATCATTTTCATTAAAGTAGATTTGCCGGCCCCGTTAGGACCCAAGATTCCGAAGCATTCCCCTTTTGTGATTTCAAAAGAGACATCATTTACAGCCGGTACTGATTGGAATTCTTTAAAAAGATTCTTCGCAATAACAGCTGTATTCATTCTTTAAGTTAGTCCTTTTTGTTTTGCTTAGGACGCTTGTGTGGATCTAATTCTTTTACACGAAGACGAATTGTCTTAGGCGTCACTTCGATAAGTTCCGTTTCTTTGATCCATTCCATAGCTGTTTCCAAAGTCATTGGCTTAACCGGAGTTACGCGAATGGCTTCGTCAGAACCCGACGCACGAACGTTCGACATTCTTTTTGCTTCTTGGATGTTTACCACAAGGTCGTTGTCTTTAGCATGTTCGCCAACGATCATACCTTCGTACACAACGTCGCCGTCATTAACGAACATGCGGCCGCGCTCTTGCTTAGTCCAAATTGAATAGGCATTGGCTTCACCCGTACGATCTGAAACCATTGCACCATTGATACGCGAGTTAATGTCACCGCGGTAATCGTCATAACCGTCAAAGTTAGTATTTAATAGTCCGGTACCACGAGTGTCTGTTAAGAACTCAGAACGGTAACCGATTAAACCACGTGAAGGAATTCTAAATTCTAAACGGGTACGACCAGTTCCTTTTTGAACCATGTTCGTCATAACACCTTTACGCTGACCTAACTTTTCAGTTACGGCGCCTACATAGGGATCTTCAATGTCGATTACGGCATGTTCAAACGGCTCTAATTTTTTTTTCCATCAACTAACTTAAAAATAACCTGAGGCTTTGAAACTAGTAATTCGAAACCTTCACGGCGCATTTGTTCGATCAATACGCCTAGCTGTAATTCGCCACGGCCAATGACTTTAAAAGCATCTGTCGCAGCGGTTTTTTCCACGCGTATTGAAACATTATAAAGTAATTCTTTTTCAAGACGCTCTAAAATTTTTCTTGAAGTAACTTGCTTTCCTTCTTGTCCAGCAAATGGTCCGTTATTAACAGAAAAAATCATTCCAACTGTTGGCTCATCCACTTTGATACGTGGAAGCGGGCGTGGATCAGTTGCAGAAGTTATGGTGTCACCAATTGTGAAGTCTTCGATACCTGCGATAATCGCCATGTCCCCGGCGCCAATTTCAGTTACTGGAACTTGCGAATTTACAAAGTATTGAAACAATGCAGATACTTTAACTTTTTTCTGACCATTTTCTTGAATACAAATAATGTCATCGCCAACTTTAACTGTACCCGCACGCATACGACCCATTGCCAAACGACCAACGTAGTCATTGTAACCCACGTTAGAAACCATTAACTGCAATGGTTCATTTTCTTTAATTGTTGGAGGCGGAACTAATTCAACGATAGCATCATAAAGTACGTTTAAATTTCCTGTGTTAACTGCTGGATCTAATGTCGCCATACCTTCACGTGCAATCGCGTAAATTGTGTGGAAAGTACATTGTTCTTCATTGGCTTCAAGATCGATAAATAAATCAAAAAGTTCATTATGAACGTCTTGAATACGCGCATCCGAACGATCGATCTTATTAATAACAACGATCACTTTAATATTTTGTTCTAAAGCCTTTTTTAATACAAATCGGGTTTGCGGAAGTGGTCCTTCAGAGGCATCGCAAAGTAGGATTGCACCATCAACCATGTTCAATACGCGTTCTACTTCCCCGCCGAAGTCACTATGTCCCGGAGTATCGACGATATTAATTTTAATATCTTTATACGTAAACGACGCGTTCTTAGCCGCAATCGTGATTCCGCGTTCTTTTTCTAGATCCATAGAATCCATTAACCGTTCTTCTACCGCTTGGTTATCGCGGAAAGTACCGGCCTGTCGGATCAAATGATCAACTAACGTTGTTTTACCATGATCGACGTGGGCAATGATGGCGATATTTCGAATTTTCTTTGGGTCTTGCATTTTTTTTCCTTCTTCTAAATCACTTATTAAAATTAAACAGACTAAACTAAACAAATAAAACTGAGCGAAAAATACTACCCGTGGCCACCCATTAAAAAGTTGTCTTGGCTGGTATCTTCCTGCTCGATATTTTTTATTGAACCGAAAAAGTGTAGCGCATGACCAAGCACTTCGTCATTATCCTTGATCTGAAAAATCGCTTTTCTGAAGGCTGCAGCCCCTGGATAGCCAGTCGAAAACCAAGAAGCAAACTTTTTAAGCTGAATATTGGTAATATGCTCATTGCTATGGGCCCGGATCGCCTTATCCAGATCTTGAAAAATGCCGCTGTAATTGCGTTTTAAATCATCGCGGACGGGTTCATTTCGCCAAAGGCTTAAGGCATCAGCAAATATCAGCGGATTTTTCAGTGCTCCACGCCCAATTAGTACCCCATCACAACCCGAATTACGAAGCTGAGAAACTGCTTTCTGTGGAGTTACAATATCACCATTACCTAATACCGGAATTTTCACCTTTGATTTTACGTCCGTAATAAAATCCCAATCAGCTAGACCTGAATATCCAGCGGCCCTGGTTCTACCGTGAATGGCTACCCACGCTATGCCTTCATCATGTGCTAAATTGCAAACATCGATCGCGTTTCTAGAATTTGCATCCCAGCCTGTACGAATTTTTATAGTCACCGGAATTTTTACGGCAGAAACACAGGCCTGCAAAACTTTTTTCATAGCCGGCAAATCTTTTAACATCGCCGAGCCCGCCCCTTTTTTTACTACTTTCGGAACAGGACAACCGAAATTTAAATCGACGAAATCGGCTCCTTGCTGTTCAACGACTTGGGCCGCGCGCGCAATTATTTCGGGATCTTCGCCAAAAAGTTGAATACCAATAGGACGCTGCGATTCATCAAAACTCATCAATGATAAAGTACGTTCAGATTTATATTCAATTCCAGTAGCGCTAACCAATTCAGTAACGACTACGCTTGCGTCTAACTTTCGCATAAAGCTGCGAAAAGCATGATCTGTGATTCCAGCCATTGGGGCTAACACAAACGGATTTTTTTTTAAAGCGTCCAGGGGATGAATTCGCATTCTAAGGGTATGGCAAAGGCAGTGAAAAAGGTCAATCAGATGCTGTAATCACGAACTTATCCATTAACTTAACCATGTAATCCGTCCATCTGTCTGCCTAGGGGCTTTTGGCGGCTGATGATCAGGGTAGCCAATAGCAACTGCACACAAAAGTTCAAGCTGCCCGTTGATATATTCGGGTAATTTTGTAACACCTAAAAATTCATCCACTTCAGACTTAATTTCAAGCGGAGCACCCATCGTGCAGCATCCAAGCCCTTCAACTAAACAAGCTAGATTTATATTTTGGACCGCCATGTAGACGCTGCCAATGCTGGTATGATAGCGCTCTTCCGATGAGTTTTCCGAATATGCAAATATAACAACCGGAGCACCACCCAGCGTGTAAAAAAATCTTTCTGTAAAATCGTAAAGTGACGGTTTCAATTTTTTCTGCAAAACATCTTTAATACCTAGCCACGATTTTTGCGAGTATTGCAAATATTGATTCTTTTTTTCACCCTGCACGACAAAGAATCGCCAATTCTGCCGATTTTTTCCTGACGGCGCATGCATGGCCGCATTCAAAATTCGCCCTAAGACATCGGTAGGCACACTATCTTTTTTAAATTTACGAATAGATTGTCTTGATTCAATAAGTCGATAAAATTGCTCACGCGGTATTTGACCCATGCATTTAAGTATAACAAACTAGCTAAAGATGGAAACAACAAATAAATCCACAACCTGGCTGAGTCAAAAAAAATCAATTGCGATTTTTATTGTACTGGCGATTTTATTTGCGGGTCTAACACTGATTCCGGGTATTCGCTTGAAATTGCAAGATTTATTGAATACTCAGCACCGTGTGGTGCTTGCTAAGATTTCTGGTTATTTTTCTGCCGAGCAGAATCAGTTTTTGATTCTTAAGGTGAAGGATGCGACTGGATTACAAATCGAAATTTATGATCAGTCTACCCAGGCTAGTTCTCAGGTATTTAAACAGAAATTTGACCTTTCGGAAGATTCAGATTCCTATGTTACGCTTGACAAGAATTCGACTAACTTAGCTTTGCAAGATGTGGATCAAGATGGAAATTTGGATATTGTGGCCCCGTCTGTGGATCGCAATGGAAACTTGCGGCTGAATACGTTTCGTTTTAATTCTGATAGTAAACTTTTTGAACCGTATACTAAGCAGGATTAGAAGAGTG
>JANPNP010000342.1:0-6875 GCA_031427535.1 Bdellovibrionales bacterium
AAATGTTCCGCTTTTTGCGGCTGGCTGCATGTTGAACCAGTAAAACGTGTGATTCCACGTCTGAGCCGCATTATTAAAAACACCGCCAGATGAAGACAGTACGATTTCTTCTAGCGATTTACCTTTTAACGAGGCATCTGTTTCTAGAAATTTATTTAAGTTATCAATGTAGGCTTTGTGGTGCTTATCGTAATGAAAGTTTAATTGCTCTTCATTAAAAAGCGGGGCCATTTCAGTTTTTGCGAAAGGTAACTGTGGAAGTTTAAACATAGTGTCTCCTGGTTAGTTGTTTAACATTTTTTTCACGAACGTCGGTAAAGTAAATGCCGAACCATGAAGGTCTTCATTATAATATTTTAAATCTTTTGCATTTACAAAATCACGCGCCATATCTTTTTTAAAGTCCTTCACCGGATGGTATTGGCCTTTTACTGCCATTTGAATGCTCCACATGCCTGATGGGTATGTTGGGGCATGAAACAGCATGGTATGAACCTGTGCCGGGGTGAAGACCTTTTTTAAACATGCGTTTAATTCAACAAAAGTTTCTGAGTGAAACATTGGCGATTCGCCTTGAGTAACTAAAACGCCATTTGTTTTAAGTGCTTTTTTACAGTTGTCGTAAAAGCTAGCTGTAAATAATCCTTCCGCAGGGCCTGCGGGGTCAGAACCATCTACGATGATAACATCATAGGTGTCTGCTTTTGCTTCACTAATAAATTTTATTCCGTCACCGATAATTAAGTTAACTTTCGGATTTGAAAAATCGCGGGCAATTTTTGGCAAATGAAGCTTGCACGCACGCACAACAGCTTCATCAATTTCAACCATGGTTACTTTTTCAAGTCCTGGGTATTTGCAAACTTCGCGAATAGTTCCGCCGTCACCGCCGCCAATGACTAGAATATTTTTTGCTGGGCCGGAAATAGATTCATAGGCCAACATTGCCGGATGGGTGATCATTTCATGGTAGTGGTATTCGTCACGTTCAGTGCACATGACCATATCATCAATTGCTAACATTTTTCCATAAGACGTCGAATCTAAAATGCGCACGCGTTGAAATTCATTTCTTTCATCAAAAAGAACTTCGCCAGTGTAGCGCAGTGACAAAGCTTGATCTTCATCCTTGTCAGTAAACCAAACGTTACGATTTATTTTGTAACCTTTTTTGTAATCGATTTCTTCCGCATCATTTGGTTTAACCTTCAGCGCGTCGCCTTTTTTAATAACGTATGTCGATCCACGATTCATTTCCAACGCCGAATACGACGCTTCAAAAGCTTTTTTCAAATGCTCGAATGAAACCCAGGGATCAACCGAATCACCACAGGTAAACAAATCCACAGCCGCGTACCGGTATTCGGGCCAGGTGTGAATTGCTAAATGGCTTTCCTGAATAACCACAACACCAGATACTCCGTACGGAGAAAAATGGTGAAAGGTTGAATTTATCACAGTGGCTCCGGCAATTTGTGCGGCTTCGACCATTGCGTTTTCAATTGCTGCCACGTCATTTAAAACGTCAGCTTTACAATTCATGAACTCTACTAATATGTGTCTTCCAAGGGCTTTCATAGGGGGTCAAAATAGGGCCAATACCCCTAGGGGGCAACTATTTTTTGTAAATAAAACGTGCTTGCAAATTAAACAGTTCGGATCTCAAAACAGTGATGAATTTTTTGATCGTGAAAATCTAGCGGAATAGTCTGAGAAGTGATGTTTTTCACTCTGTATTTCGCTGTAATTGCGGCCGAAATTTTAAAATCTCTTTTGTTATTTGAAAAGTACAAAACGCCAGTAGGCTTTAATAGCGGCATAACGTTGCCTAACAGAGTTTCCTGGTCACGTTCGACTTCAAAAGTTGTCTCCATTTTTTTTGAATTTGAAAATGTTGGCGGATCCAAAAATATAGTGTCAAAACTTGCTTTAAAGTCCGCACGATCCTTTAAAGTCTTTAAAAACTCTAATACGTCTTCTTCGAAGAAAAAATGGTTCTTCAAATCGATTTTATTCAGTTTAAAGTTGTCTTGAGCCCATTCTAAGTACGTTTTCGACATATCAATACTATATGTGGAAGCGCCGCCTAGGGCCGCCATAACAGATACGGTACCCGTGTAGCAAAAAAGATTCAGAAACTTTTTACCCGTCTGTTTTTTAGAAAACAAATAACGCAGGGGTCGATGATCCAAAAATAGGCCTGTATCTAGGTAATCCCAAAGATTGATGTACAATGGAATACCATTTTCTAAGACGATAATTTTCTTGTTTTCCGTTCCCAGTTTTTGATATTGCTCTAGTCCTTTTTGCTGTCGTCGCTGCTTAAAGATAATTTGCGTGTCGTCGATTTTAAAAATATTTTTAAGAGCTTCGATAAGTAAAGGCAGATGGTTTTTTTCAGCGTCAATGCGTTCTGATTTGTCATGGACGACGAAATAATCTTTATAGCGATCGACAATAAACGGAAATTCAGGGATATCCCGATCATATAATCGATAGGCTTCGATCCGGTGTTTCTCGGACCATGACTTCAATTTTAAGTAATTTTTCTGAATTCGGTTCTCAATCATGGACTTTTACTATGTTGTAATAAGCAAGAATCGTCACTTAATTTGACAGTCCGATAATTATTACCTGTGCAAAAATGGGCATCTTCTCATAATTTTTAAATGTGCTAAGACTGCCACCTGTCATGGGGGATTTGATGAAACAATTTAAGCAGCCTTTACTTACGGTACTTGTAATTTTCGCAACAGCTTATGTGCTGACCGTCGTAGGTTGCGCACCGGCCGGCAAGGATTTACAAGCGAAAACTTCTGAAGTAGAAACCACTACGCAGCCGGGCATGCGAACATGCTCGGCTGATGAATTTAATAAGATCAAAACGTTTAGATCCGCTTTAGACATAGCTAACATGAATATCGCAAAATTAGGATCGCAAGCTAACTGGAAATACGAAAGTAATGCTGTCAGTTCGGGTGCAACCGCTACCAAGGCTTGTGAACCTTTGATTACCTACCACCAGGCTAGTCCATGTCAGCGATCTTTTACAGATGAAAAAACTAAAGTTGCTCAGACAAAAGTTTATTCAGGTGAAAATTTACGTCAGCAATGCCAGACAGCTCGTTTGTACACTTATGATTACGCGCAGAAAGCTGAAAGTTTAATTGTTACCGGTGCACGGCTTTATTTTGATGCCAGTAGCTTAGCAAACCAGCCAATTGAAGTAGGTTCTGTTGATGTGAACATTGGCGAAAACTGTCTTGTAAGTAATTTGACTTCGAACCGTGTTACTTACAGCGCCGGTCAGGAAGTATTACTAACTGCGGCTCGTGTTTATCCGCCGCAAAATTCTGACAACGGTGGCTTACAGATGTTTGTTTTTGAAACTGAACAAGGTATTAAAGTTGAATGTTACGGCGTTGAATACCCTGGAGTTAAGACAAGTAAGGCTGAAGTTGTTCGACTGCTGAAGGCGAAAAACACAAATGTTCCACTACGTTATGAATTATTGTAAAACCTAACCATTCTAAGGTTGGCGAACATTTTCGTGGCTATAGCTAAATACAGGGTGCAAAAAAGTGCAAATTATAATTCAATTGCTGAATGAGCATAAAAACTTTGCCAATTCTTCTAATATTTGCCTTTGGGCTGTCAGCTTGCGATTTTTTCAAAAAAAAGACAGCTTATTCAAATGAAAATTTTAAGTGGCTAGCAGATTCAGTTTTTGTCACAAAAAAATTAGATTCATCAGATATAGCGGATAAGATTGTTATCATAAATTTTTGGGCGTCTTGGTGCGCTCCGTGCCAGGAAGAGACACCAGCACTACTAAAGTTAGTTCATCAATATCCCGCACAAGTCGTATTAATTTCAATAAATGCTGAAGCCGATATAAAAGAAGCTAAAAAATTTATGAAACTTTTTCCAAATTTTAAGGGAACAAATATATTTGTACTGCACGATGCAAATAGGAACTGGAGCAATCAATATTCTGTAACGGGACTTCCTGAGACATTTCTTTTTGATTCAAAGTCGGTTTTGGCTTACAAAGTGACAGGGCTAGTTGACTTTCAAGCACTTAATAAAAAATTACAGGAAGTATTGCTTACCAAGAAAATTGATTAGTGTGACATTCATTGCAACTATTTTTATTCGGAAATAAATTATGATCTGGTACAGTTGGCGCTGTATGACACTGAAAGCATGCAGTATTCAAACCTTTATACGTGCCCGCCCTATGGCATTCCATACAATCTAAGGTTCTATGTGCTCCGCGTAGCGGGAATTGTGTCAGCGAATGTTTAAATCCGGTAACTTCCCAGAATTGTTGGCGGTGACATTCTTGACATTGGGTCAGTGTACCGTTGTGAACATCATCTTTGGCATGGCAAGTGATGCATTGCTGGCTTAATCCAGACAGCTTTCGATTGTCTTTATGACATTCGGCGCATTCAAGTGAAAAGTGCACGCCTGTTAACGAAAAGTTTTTATGAAAGTTTTTTGTCACCTTCCAGCCTTTTTCCGTATGACAATCTTGGCATTTGGTCCCGAATTCGCCGCGATGGACATCTTTATGACATGTGGTACACGTTGCAATTATTGGTTTGTATTTAGTAACTTGTCTGGTTTCTGATTTTAATTTTACGTATTCACCGCTGATTGGCTTATGACACTCGATACATCTTACATCGACATGCTTGTGTCTAAGTACGAATTCACTTTGTTTGTTATGATCAAATTTAATTTTTTTCCAAGTGTCTAAATTGTGGCAGTTTAAGCACGTCGTTCCGAGCTGCTTTTTATGGTAATCTGTGTGGCAACTTAAGCAATCAGATTTACTAACGTGCGGAAATTTGAATTGTGCCATAGTGAGTTCAAAAGGTTTTGTCACCGCGCCTTGCGATTTAATATTCGGCGGTAAAATTAATGTCTTTATTTGTGAGGGGATATGACATTCACTGCATTTAAGTTTTTCGTGAGTGCCCTCAAGCGGATACATGGTTTTACTGTGATCAAATGGCTTAAGCTGCTTAAACTTATCCGTCGAGTGGCAGTCAAAACATGCTGCACTATTTATTTTTGCTGAAAACTGCTGGCTATGAATATTTTTATGACAGTCGATACAAAACTTATTTTCAACAGATTTAAATTTAAAAATTTGTTTTCCCTGTGGCCCGTGGCAAGTCGCGCAGCGAACTTTTTCATGAGATCCTGTTAGTGGAAATCTAGTTTTTGTGTGATCAAAACCTTTACGATTTTTCATATCGAACCAACCAGTGGTTACATGGCATTCAGTGCAAGATTTTTGTAACAAAGCTTTGCTAAATTGGCCAACGTGAGGACTTTTATGACACGATTCGCACGTCTTAACATTTAATAGTGGCCAGCGATAAATAGAACCAATTATTTTTTTGTTCTTATCTTGAGTTGTGTGGCAATCAAGACAATTAAGCTTTAAGTGTTCGCCATCAATGGGGTAGCGCGTGTGAATGTTGTGATCAAACTTGGGTGTTGTTTTCCAATTGCTTTCAGTATGGCACGCTTGGCACGTATTTGGATTGCCAAAATGTTTTGTTTTTAGCTGATTGAAGCGATGATAGTCTTGGTGACAAGTAAGGCATTGCTGCCGCAACCCCTGAAACTTAAAACTTTTATCTTTGGTTAACACAACTAATTTTTGACTTTGCTTGTGGCATTCGATGCATGTGATTTCAAAATGTTTTCCACGCAGGGGATATTTTGTAATTTTATGGTCAAACTTAGGTATGGGCCAGGATTGTTGCGTATGGCAGGTAAGACAAGCTCCGTTCTGAAATTTTTTACTGACGTTATTTTTATGTTGGTCTTGGTGGCAGGTTAAACACTGGGACTGTTTTAGCTTTGGCCATTTGTAAATACTGCTTATTTTATCTTTCGTTTTAGCGACGTGGCACTCAGCACATTTCAAATCAAGATGCTTCCCTTTAATTTCGTAGTCAGTATCTTTTTTGTGGTCGAATTTAATATCGCTTTTCCATGATTTTAACGAATGACATTGTACGCAGTCTTTTTTGGCATAGGTTCCTTTGAAAAAGTGGATGTCATCTTTTTTGTGACAGCTTACACAGCTAGCTTGCGTTCCAAAGTAACGGGTTTTGCCAGCACGAACTGATGGTGGTTTTTGAACACTTTTATGACACTCTAGACATTTTATTTCAGCGTGTTTACCGTCTAACGAATATCCGGTTAGTTTAGCATGATCAAAATTTTTCTCGTCGACAGCGACTGAGTCATACTTTCTGCCCTTGTGCTCGGAGTGACAATCGCGACAAGACTGGGTTACTAATCCGTGAAAACCACGCTTAGAATCTTTAAAGGGCTTGATAGGTTTATGGCAATCTAAGCACTTTGTATCCGGAACACCTTTGCCGGCATCATGACATTTAAGACAATCATTTTTTTCGAGTTGCTGATGCCCCTGACTTAACGGGCCCGGCGCAAGTAGTTTATTCAGCAAGCCTTCCTGCGACCAAACAGCAAATGAAAAAAAGAAAATAATAAGTAAAAATAATTTTTTATAAATCATAAGGCCCCTCGAGGTGGAGCGCCGTCGCGAAGTGGTGGTAATTCGCGGTTGCCAAAGCGGTAACCCAATTTAAAAAAAGCACTCAAAATTTTTACATTTTCATCGCTAGCAGATTGTGCTGAAATTGCCACGCTGTCGAGAAATTAAATAAGAAAGACTTCCATCAACAATAAGCGGATGGGTTACTGTGCCAGCGTCATTATTTTGTACTTGGGCTTCAATGTCTAAGTTGGACTCCCAGCGCCGATTAAAGTATCCTAAGCCTAGGCGCGTTAAGCTATCGGTGCTTGTAAAATTTTTTCGCGTC
>JANPNP010000343.1:0-13578 GCA_031427535.1 Bdellovibrionales bacterium
CTTTGAAGAAAAATATTTTTCTGATATCGACATTGCTGAACTCTATCGACGGCGATGGGACATCGAAGGATCATACAGAGACATCAATAGAACTTTGCAAATGGAACAGTGGCACTCAAAAAAACTCAACGGAATTCTTCAAGAAATATATGCCACACTTTGGTTCGCAAATAACGTAAAATTTGAGTGCTTTTCGCAAACAAGCAGAGCGGACTCTTGGTTCGAAAAAAAATATAAAAAGACCAATTTTAAACTCTGCGCCGAAATATTTATGGACAACATCGAACTGCTAATCAAAAAAAAGTTCAGACAGTTCAAAAATATTTTACTGTATTGGATTAAAAGGACAATTGAAAGCAGGGAGCGATTTTCTAGGCAATATCCACGTATTGTTAAAAAACGTGGGCAAGATTATCAATACGCGAATTTAGTAGATCGCAGAGGTTAACCGAACGGCATTGAAATGTACCCAGGGTTCTATGATTTCAAAATGTGTTTTGATTGCATCATTTAAACTGGTTTCTAATGAAACAGGTTTTTGCGAAAGCAAGAGGAGCCGTGCAACAAATAGTGCCGGAAGTAGAGCAGCCATGCTTTGCAGACGAGATGACCAAAACTTCATAGGAAATTCAACAACAAATGAGGACACTATCAAATAACTGCGCGCTTTAACAGAGCTTGGTTAACTAAGGAAAAATTGACCCTTTTCCAAAATCGCCAGAACTTCGGGGTGCAATTTTCTCGTCGGTACGAGGCGATACTACCCACACCCAATCTTCTCAATGAACATTAAGCCGTTGGCGGTCAGACGTTGTAAAATGCGCCTCGACAATATTTCGTTTGCCACGACGGTGCCTCGTTTGAATGCCTGCACAACCTTATTTAGCTAATTTTAGTCTTAATATTCCTAAGTTTGCTTAAATCGTATCATATGGCACACATATCGCATCATCACTTTGTGATAGGATTTTCAGCGCTTGGTTGCGAACTGTTGTCATTGGGCGATTAGTAGCAACATCGATAAACTAAAACTGTAGTGCGCGAAAGCGCAGAAATGAGAAGCGAGTATGGCATTCGAAATTTTTGATCTTACCCCATATTTTGGAATCGGTTTAATTGGGATTTTCATAGCAATCTTTGCGATATTTTTACTAACAAATACTTTCTTCACAGTTAATCAGCAAACCGTTGCTGTCGTTCAGAGATTGGGAAAGTTTCTTAGAGAAACCGGTCCCGGACTTCACGTCAAGATTCCGTTCGTAGATAGAGTTGTTGAGCGTGTGAATTTGCGCGTCCAGCAGCTCGACGTTAAGATTGAGACTAAAACAGAAGACAACGTATTCGTCCAAATGGTGGTTGCGGTTCAGTACTTTGTCTTGCCTGAAAAAGTTTACGATGCATTTTACAAACTCGACGATGCAAATAGACAAATCACATCTTTTGTCTTTGATGTGGTTCGAGCTCAGGTGCCAAAAATTAAACTCGATGATGTCTTCGCCAAAAAAGACGATATTGCGAATATCGTTAAGAGTGAACTAGCACAGGTGATGGATGGTTTTGGTTATGGTATTATGAAGGCGCTCGTTACTGACATCGATCCTGATGCAAGAGTTAAAGAGTCGATGAATGAAATTAATGCGGCTCAACGAATGCGCGTGGCAGCCACCGAAAAAGGTGAAGCTGACCGGATCATGAAAGTGAAGGCTGCTGAAGGCGATGCTCAGAGTAAGGCCCTACAGGGTCGAGGAATTGCCGATCAGCGACAGGCCATTGTGGCAGGTCTGCGTGACTCTGTTGATGAGTTCCGAAAGGCTGTCGCTGGAACGACTGCAAAGGACGTCATGAATCTTGTTTTGATGACACAATATTTCGACATGCTGAAAGATATCGGAGCATCATCTAGAACAAATGCGATCCTTATTCCTCATTCTCCTGGAAATCTAGCTAGTTTAACTGAACAAATGCGAAACGCAATGATCGAGGCCGACCAGGCTGTAAAAAGGCCTGAGGCCAGCGACAGAAACCTATCTGAGGCTGAGCTACGGCTTGAAACTGATGGATCTCCAACAGCGCATCACTAGATTGAATGCGACAGGTGGTTACTAACATGCCCTGCCAAACTGAAGCACATAGAGGATTCAAGGAGGAATTATGAAAAGGTCTGTAAGGGATTTGTTTAGACAGCGAAAAATTAAGGACTTTCCTTTTGTTCAAGGAGGAGCCACCGTCAAAGAGGCATTACTCGCGTGCAGAAAATTTAAGTCGAGCACAGTGTTGGTAATGCAGGGCCAAAATTTAGTGGGACTTTTTGCAGAAACAGACTATGCAAAATCCTCCCTAGATAGTGAGGGAAAGGTGGGGCTTGAAGCAAAAGTTGCAGATTTAATGACACGCAAGATTGCCTACGTCTCTCCAGAATATAAACTTAATGAGTGCCTTGCTGTGATGACCAAGATGGATGTTAGAACTTTACCTGTAATGGAAAATGAAAAGCCAATTGGACTTCTTAGTATGAGACACATAATGGAGGCGCTAATTGAGGACCAAGAATTTATGATTAGTCAACTGGTGCAGTATACGACTGGGTCTATGCAAGAACCAAACGCTGTGCCAAATGTTGTGGTCCAAACCCATACTTATAACTCATAGCTCATAGCTCATAGCTAACAAAAATTATTGTGTGAAAGAAACCACAAGTCAGGGGGATACATTTTGAAAGCACTATGGGCAATTGAGCCGTTTCATCAGGATAAAAAAAATACTAAAGCAATTTACAATTTGATTAAACAGTTAGCTAGTAAACCTTCAAATATTGAAGCAGGCTTTATTGTCACTAGAAGAGAAAGTGAGCTTCATTTAGCATTCGATATTCCCGTTGAAGAGCGATTTAGTTCTTATCCTATGAAGATTCTGCAAGATAAGCTTAAGAAGGCTAATATCGGCATGGATAAAAAGAATATTCATGTCGTAGACTTCGAATCATTTTCTACAACCAAAGCTGTAGATCGTCTTCTTTTACTAGCGAAATCGAGTAACTCTGATCTGATTGCGCTGCAAACTCATGCTCTAAAAGGTTATAAGAGAATCATGTTTGGAAGTTTCGCTGAAACTACGATCCACAGAAGTAAAATTGATCTTTTGTTAGTTAATCCAAAGACTAATTTTTCATCTAAAATTAAGAATATTTTTTATGCCAGTGATTTTAGTCCATCCGCAAAGTTACAACTGAAAAAAGTGTTGTACTTATGCAAAAAACTGGATTGAAGAAGCGGCGAAAGCAGCGAAAGTGCCTTGCCAAGTCACTCTATCATCGGAATTAGGTTCAATTACTGAGCTAACTTTAAAAAGCGCAAACAAAGTAGACGCTGACCTCATCGTAGTCAGTGCCAAGGCCGGACCCATGGCCGCATTAATGGGAGGTAGCATTACTCGACAAATTGTTCGCAGCAGTACCAAGCCCATTCTGATTCTTAAACACAGATAAACTAATGTTCAGATTTAGGTAGCTCGGCCTTTTGGCCCTGCAATTGGAAAACTAACTAAGCCATTTTGTTCAATCAATTTCGAACCAAATTTTCTTTTAATAACTTTGGAAATAATCCATTTCTCCAAAGCTATAACCGGCCACACCGTCATACCTACGAGCATCGATTTTATCCAGGACTCAGCCGAAAGCGGCGCGGATGAGAAAAGAGCGTTCATAAATGGAACTTGTGCGAAGGCGATTTGCAGTAACAAAAGGGTGCCAATTCCGAAATACACAGTTGGGTTTGAAAAGAGACCGATTTTAAAAACAGAATCTTTGAGGGATCTACAGTTCATTAAGTAGAAAATCTGGAAAAAAATCACGGTTGTGACAGCCATAGTATGTGCTTCTCTATGTGCCAATCCGACTCCGTGTCCGTAGTTTATATCAAGCTGATATTCGGAAAGAAAAAGAAAAACTGCGCCTGCGGCCATTAGAATAGCGACGCTAACGGTCCTCCAAATAACAAACCCGCTCAGCACCGGTTCATCTTGAGCCCTTGGATTTCGTTCCATCAGCTTTGGTTCTTTGGCTTCAAAGGCCAGTGGAAGTGCTAAAGCAATCGACGCTACTAAATTGATCCAAAGAATTTGTACCGGCAGAATTGGCATCAGAATTTGTCCATTTGTAAGCGGAAAAAAACTGATCGCCACTAAAATAATAAGCGCCTGACCTAAATTTGTAGGAAGCACAAAGGCAAGGGCCTTAACTAAATTATCGTAAATTTGTCGACCTTCTTCAACTGCTGAGCGAATCGTTGCGAAATTGTCGTCTAAAAGAATGAGATCGGCAGACTCTTTAGCAACTGAAGTACCTGTGATACCCATGGCAATTCCAATGTCCGCTTGCTTCAATGCGGGGGCATCGTTGACGCCATCACCAGTCATGGCTGTCACGTATCCGGCAGTCTGAAGTGCTTTTACCAGACGTAATTTATGTTCAGGGGCAACTCGTGCAAAAACATTTGTTTGCGTTGCCGCAGCCAGAAGATCTTCGTCGGATATAACAGTAAGCTCTTCCCCAGAAAGTGGTGGATGGCCATTATCAATGCCAAGCTCCTTTGCTATGGCAAGTGCTGTCTCACGGTGGTCTCCAGTGATCATCTTGACTATTATTCCTGCTCGGTGACAGGCGGCTATAGCTTCGATTGACTCTGGTCGTGGTGGATCAATCATGGCCTGCAGGCCTAAAAATTCAAATCCTGTTAATACGTCATCATCAGCAATGGTGTTTTTAGTTACAGATTTTTTTGCGAAAGCTAAAACTCGCATCCCAAGACTAGCATATTTATGTATTTGGGCTTCAATTTTTGCGTTCGACTCCGCTGAAATTAATTTAGTTAAAATGGCCTCGGGCGCACCCTTTAAATAAATAGTTTGCGAATTATTCTCTTGGTGCAGACTTGCCATAAATTGCCGCTCTGACTCAAAGGGAATGACGTCCAGGCGCGGATTTGCAGCTTGCAGATCTTCAAAACTCTGGCCTGATTTAACAAAGACCACAAGAAGCGAACCTTCGGTCGGATCGCCTTGCACAAGAGTTTTTCCATTTTCAGTTTTGAGTTCCGAATCATTGCACAGAGCCCCGGCCTCAATTACTTCTTGCAGGTCAAATGATAAGACAACTTGTTCACGGGGACTTTTTAACAATGGTCCCTTCGTGTCGTACCCACTTCCCTCGATTTCGTATTCGCCAGAATTTGTCCAGATGCGCTTTACAGTCATTTCATTCTTAGTTAACGTTCCTGTCTTATCAGAGCAGATGACGCTGGTACTTCCCAGTGTTTCAACAGCTGGCAACCTTTTAATAATCGCGCTGATAGCAGCCAATCTACGAACCCCAATGGCCAAAGTTATCGTAACAATTGCTGGAAGCCCTTCAGGAATTGCTGCAACCGCAAGAGTCACACTAGCCAGAATAGAATCGATAAGATTGAGGCCCCTAAGCCAGGCAATGGCTAGAAGTAGAACCGCTACTATAGAAATTGATATCGTTAGAATCTTACCAATTTTTTCGAGCGATTTTGTCAACGGAGTTTCAATATGTGAGGCTGATTTTAACATTCCCGCAATTTTGCCAAGCTCAGTTTGCATTCCAATCGAAGTTACAATTCCAGTCCCTTGACCGTAGGTAACTAACGTTCCACTGAATGCCATATTAGTCTGATCACCAGTGACTGCTTCTTTTGTAACTGGAAAAATTGTCTTAGTTATTGGAAAAGATTCCCCAGTCAGCGCCGCTTCTTCAATCTGCAAATTTTTAATTTGTACTAGCCTTAGGTCAGCCGGCACTTTATCTCCGCTTTGCAGATAAACAACATCCCCGGGAACCAACTCAGAGGCGCTGACTTCAATTCTTTTAGCATTTCTAAGCACTTTAGTATTTTCCGGAATCATTGTAGAAAGAGCTTCAATGGCTTTGCCCGCTTTAAATTCCTGTATGAACCCAATAAGAGCATTAATAAGCACAACTCCTAAAACCACACCACCATCTATTGTTTTACCTAATGCAAATGCAGCAGTAGAAGAAAAAAGCAAAATGTAGATGAGCGGATTCTGAAACTGCCGAATAACAATCTTTAAGGTGTTACCATTGTCAGACTTGATAAGTTTGTTCTCGCCGTTTATTTTTCTTCGTTGAATGACGTCAGTCTCAATAAGACCCGAATTTAAATCAACAGCAAGTTCCTTTATAATTTCAGCAGTGGACAGCGCATGTGCATCTTTCAACACGGTTTTTTTCCTTTCTAAGAAAAAAATATAGAAACTGCTTGGTGTAAGAAGCAGCGCTTGAAGAAGTTACAAGCAGTTCCATTGGCTTCATTAACATTGCATAAACCAAAAATATAAGCTAGCCAATGTATGTATTTCCACGGTGCTAAAGATACACCTAAAGGGTCAAAAAATGGCTGACTACATAAAAAAGTTTGAACGCCTAGTTACCTCAGTTCTTATGATTCTGATGGTGCTTGTGGTTTTATTAGCAGTCGCTGATCTTGCTTGGTTTCTTATCAAAGGTGCTATGACGCCACCGATGCTTCTGTTAGACCCTGAAGAACTTCTAGAAATTTTCTCTGTATTTCTATTGGTTTTGATCGGGATTGAGTTAGTTGAAACGCTTAAAGCGTACATGCAAAACAATGAGATCCGCGCTGAAGCAGTCATACTTGTCGGAATTATTGCTCTGGCCCGTAAGATTATAACTCTTGATCTTAAAGAAGTTTCCGGCGAATCAATGTTAGGGATTGCTGCCATAATTATAGCGCTTGCCGTAGCCTACTTCGTCATTCGAAAAACTCATATAAAAAATAATCTTAAACACTGACTTGGGTAAGGTCTCCAGCAGTTTCAAAAAGTGTGAAGCTTTCAATTGTTGTCTCCGCGATATTCTTCAATGCCTCATGGGTTAAGAAAGCTTGATGCGAAGTAATTAAAACATTCGGAAAAGTTAACAACCGCGCAAGTAAGTCGTCATCAATTCCGGATTCTGATAAATCGCTAAAAAATATGCCCGCCTCTTCTTCATAAACATCAAGACAGGCTCCTGAAATCGAATGATTTTTAAGTGATTGTATTAGAGCTCGAGTGTTAATTAGTGCACCCCTACCGGTATTGATTAGAATAACGTTTTTCTTCATAATTTTAAATGATGCGCTATCAATAATATATTTTGTGTCCGAATTAAGTGGAATATGCAGCGAAATAACATCACTTTCCTTAGTAATAATTTTTAGATCGACATATTGAACTTCATGTTTTTTGCCCCATTGGGTATCTGGAAACTTATCGAAAGCAAGCACTCTGCAACCAAACCCACGCATGATTTGGCAAAAAACTTTTCCAATTCTTCCAGTACCGATAACACCCACGGTTTTTCCATGAAGATCAAAACCAACAAGTCCGTCCAAAGAAAAATTCATTTCGCGAACCCGGTTATGCGCTTTATGAATTTTTCGATTGAGAGCTAGCAGAAGCCCCACCGCATGTTCAGCAACGGAATGAGGAGAATATTCAGGAACTCGGACAACCGTTAACTTTAATTCGGAGGCACACTTAATATCGACATGGTTAAATCCTGCAGATCTCAATGCAACTAATTTAATCCCCACTTCTTTTAGAACTCTGAGCGCCGGGGCATCGGCACGATCATTAGCGAAAAGGCAAACGGCATCGCAGCCTTTTGCAAGTACGGCTGTCTGTTCATTCAAACGTGTCTCTAGAAATTGAAGAACATGTTGATTAGCGTTTGCTGCTAATAGTGCATCCCTGTCGAATTTATGTGTGTCAAATACCGCGACTTTCATATTACTTCACTCCGATTGGTTTTGGTTGTGATGTGCGAGATTGCAATTTTTAAACCAGAAAGATGTTTCTCTATAGGGCTGAGCAACTCAGCGGATAAAATTGAATAGCGCACAAGGCGATATGCTTTTTTTTCAGCAAGCCTGATTCTGGCCAATTTATTCGCTTTCTTTTGGCTATTGGCTTATTCAAAGTTTGCTCCAAATTTTCGTAAACTGCATTTGTTCACCTTAGTAATCTAACTTTAACTAGTTTGTAAAACCGATGAATTTCTGCCTTGCTACCCAATGTTGTTCCCGGCTGGGACAATGTTGCTGTAGATCCAGCTAAGCCCCAACGCAACAAATCCGCACCGGAAAAATTACCATTAAAAATTTGAAACATCATAGCTCCCACCATTGAATCTCCTGCGCCAACAGTGGATTTAATTTTAGTTTTAGGAATTCTACCAAAATAAGATCCTTCTCGGGTTACGAGCAGAGTTCCCGGTTTTGTGAGCTTACTTTTTCGAGGTAAAATGGCGGGGTGGACGAGACTCGAACTCGCGGCCTTCCGCGTGACAGGCGGACGTTATAACCAACTTAACTACCACCCCGTTCGGTGTAGAAATCGAAGTCCCAAATATAGGTAATTTCGAGGTAATTTCAAGATTTTTATTTGTTCTGCGTGAAATTGATGCAGTTATCGACTGTCAGAATCAAGATTGCTACTTATGGCGTGCCCTGGCTTAGGAAATACAGCTATTCTAATTTATGAAATCTAAATTCAAATACCCGAAGGAGTCCTTTTATGAAATCAATCGTAAGCATTACTGGCGTTCTTTTTTTTGCTTCCCTATCATTTGCTGAGACTTCCACCCTTACTGTCGAGGGCATGCACTGTGGGGCCTGCAAATCGATGGTGCAAAAAAGTGTGTGCGATGATCCTGCCATCAAATCATCGGCTGCAAAATGTTCGGTTTCATTTAATGAAAAAACAAAACTGGGTGTTGTGACTTTAGTCTCTAAACCAGATCAAAAAATTGATGTGCCAGCGGTCGAAACCGCAATCACCACAACCGATAGCGCATACAAAATTACCAAAAAAGAAACCAAATAGTAATGGCATACGAAAAGGTCGAAAATTTATTGTGGCTTGATTTGGAAATGTCAGGCCTTGATGTTACTAAAGAAGTTATCATTGAAGCCGCGTGCATAGTAACGGATATGAATTTTCGCGAGCTTGATTCTTTCGAAACTGTCGTGAAACAACCGCAAAGTTATTTAGACAACATGGATGCCTGGAACAAAGAAACCCACACCAAATCAGGCCTAGCCGCAAAAGTGTCTTCTGGTATGGATCCCGAGATGGTCGAAGCCAAATTCATCGACATCATCGATAAACATTTTCCGCAGTCAAAAACTGATTTGAAGAAACGTCCGATTTTGGCCGGTAATTCCATCATGCAGGACCGATTGTTTATTGATAAATATTTTCTAAAGCTAGCGGCCCGGCTGCATTACCGCATGATCGACGTTAGCTCTTGGAAAGTGATCGTGAATAATAAAATGAACATCGAATATAAAAAGCAAAATGCGCACAGGGCACTGGACGACATTCGTGAAAGCATCGGCGAGCTTCGTTTTTATTTAGATAAGATCAACAGTAAGTAATGTTACTAGCGCACTTCTTCGGCCAAAACCAACAATTGTTTTTTGATCTCATCCCTGATGGAGCGAAATGCTTGAACTTGGTCTGCATGACTAACCGAACTGTCGGCTGGATCTTTTAGCGGCCAATGCAGTCTTTTTGCAGCTTGAAACTGACCCACCGGGCAAACTTCGTCAGCGCACAAAGTAACTAAGTAATCCAAATTTTTTGAAAACTCTACAGGCAATTCATCACATGATTTCGAAAAGTTTTTTGTAATATCAATATTAAGTTCAGCTAAAACTTCAATGGCTAAAGGGTGCACGGTTTTAGGCATAGACCCTGCACTAAAAATTTCTGTAGAACTGTCTAAGTAGTGTTTAGCTAAACCTTCGGCCATTTGGCTTCTGGCCGCATTTGCTACGCACATAAAAAGTATTTTCATTAACCTAAATCTCCGTTGACGTACATTTCGGTGTATTTATGTGTTGGCTTATTAAATATTCGATCGACAGATCCCTGCTCTAATATTTCGCCACCTTTTTCATGATTCCATAATAGAATGACATCGTCAGACACCCGCTTTGCTTGTTGCAGGTTATGAGTCACCATCAGAATTTTCTTTTTCTGCTTTAACTCTTTTAATATCGCTTCTACTTTTTGCGTCGAGATTGGATCTAAATGACTGCAGGGCTCATCTAAGCAGATGATTTCTGGATCAAGGGCTATGGCGCGCGCAAGGCAAAGCCGCTGCTGCTGTCCACCTGATAGCTGTAGCGCCGAATCACCTAGTCTTTCCGAAACTTCGGTCCATAGACCAACTTGTTTTAAAGAAAATTCGATCTTTTCCTGTTCTTGCTTCTTTGATAAGTTCAGCGACGACAGCACTATGGAGATATTCTTTCGGATCGAAACCGGAAACGGAGTTGGCTTTTGAAAAACCATGACGATTTCTGGTGAAACTGACTTTTTTGCAGCTAACACGCAGTTGCCATTAAAAAAAATACGACCTTCTGAGCGGATGTTATCTTCAAACTTCAGTAAGCCGTTAATTGCCTTTAGCAAAGTCGACTTACCGGAACCTGAAGGGCCCACCAATGCCGTAAGGCCTACTTTGTCTAAATTAAATGACACATTATTCAATATGCGACTTTTGGCTGCGGAAACATTTAAATTTTTAATTTCAAGATTCATAGGATTCTCTTTTTCTTATAAAAGCACGGGCCACCAAGCTTGTCATCACTGTAACAAAAATCAACACAACGCTTGATTTTAACGCCTGTTGGTCGGCACCTGGAACATTAAGGGATAAATCAAAAATATGTACTGACAACGTTCGGCCAGACTCGAATACATTGCCCGAGTTCCTTAATGAATAGCCCGAGGTAAAAAGTAATGCCGCAGTTTCACCAAATGCCCTAGAAATACAAATAAGCAAAATAAAGCCGATCGAACTGCTTGCAGCTGGAAGTAGAACTTTTGTCGCAAATTGGTGCTCTGTTAGTCCATGCGAAAAGCTAACAGGTAGAAATTTTTTCTGATACGTGCTTAGTTCCAATTCACAAAGTCGAATAAAAAGTGGTAGAATCATAATTGTTAAAGTCAGCGCACCTGCCAAAATAGAATACCCAAGTTTTAATGTAGTAACGAAAAAATAATTTCCAAATAGTCCAAACACGATCGACGGGGTACTTGCTAACAGATCCAGTGCCATACGCGAAAGTCTAATCGAACGCCAATTTTTTTTAAGTGGATGCGATAATTGAAATGCAACGGGTAATCCCATTAGCACTACAAAAAACAGCGACAAAAATGTTAATAGAATAGTACCACGAAGTATTGGACCGACTCCGCCTTCTTTCCCAGCGAAGGCTGGCAGTTCTGTCAAAAATGAAAAACTAAGTTCGGGTAAACCATGCCACAGCAAGGGTCCTACTATAAGCACCAGCAAAAATAATACGAAAGTAAAGCAAAGCAGGCTGAAAGGCTTCGTCAGGTTTAGTAGTGAAAATTTAAGTTTTGTTTTTTGGTTCATACTTCGCCAATACGAGCAAAAAAAGAGTAAACAAAAATGTAATAACACCTGCAAAAAAAAGTGATGATCGGTGAATACCCGTGGCATAAGGCATTTCAAGCGCTATGTTTGCATTAAGGGTTCTAACCGGCGAAAATAACGATTGCGGCAGCTGAACTACGTTTCCAGAAACCATCAAGATGGCTAGTGTCTCTCCTAAGCCACGACTGACCCCCATTATGCAACATTCTTTTATTTTATGTACTGATGAGGGAATTAGAACTTTAAACAAAAAAATATCTGCAGACAGATTGTTGCACCAGGCTTGCGGCCATAGCACACGGTGCTGAAGTTCAAGCGATTGATAAAAACTTAATGTTAGCTGAGGTACAAGAATAATTGCTAAGGCAATAGAACCAACTAAAAGCGAAGTTCCCGAACCAAAAATTGTATTCGCCAATGGCACTACCGTCAGTAAGCAATAAAGCCCCACGACGATTGATGGCAGCCCAGCCAACGTTTCAATTATTACCATACAAAATGGTATCAGGCGTCTTGGGATAAAACTTAACAATGCTAACGCCGCAAAAAAACCAACAGGTATTGAAAATAAAAGACTTACAGATAAAACCGAAAACGTGCCTGCAACTAACGGCAAAAATCCAAATTTATTTTCAGACGGAAACCAGCCTCCAGAAAACATACTGAATGAAAAAAAATCCGACCGCATAAACGGCAGCGCACCTTGCAGGGTAAAGATAAAAATCAACCCCACAAGGCTTGTTACTAGAACTGTACAAAAGTGGATTATAAAGCTGTAACCAACTTTATTTAACTGTAACAAACCCTAATTTTTCTATAAGTTTTGTAACATCGTTGGATTGAGCTAACTTTACTAAGTCCATGGCAATCGGTTTAGTCTTTGTATTGGTTACTAAAATGATGCTTCGGGCAAACTTATACGAGCCATTTTTTAAATTTGCAGGGGTTGCATCCACGCCGTCTAAGCTAATGGCGCTTACGGACTCGCCGGCTTTGACTGAAGTGTCAACGGTGCTTACAGACAGATACGCGATGGCATTCTCGTCACCCTTAACTAATTTAAGCCCATGCTCGTTGTCGCCCACAATACTTTGCGCTTTTATTTCTGAAGATTTGACTCCGAACTGCTGCACGAAAAGATCTAAGGCTGCGCGTCCTTCAGCTTTACTGATCACAGTAATTTTACGATCGGGACCGCCAACATCTTTCCAGTTGGTAACTTCGCCTTTATAAATCTTTTTTATTTGCTCCGTAGTTAATTTTTTAACTGAATTTTTTTTGTGAACAGCAAAGACTAAACCATCAATGGCAATTAAATGTGATATCACGTCGTTTTCGTCGGGTTTCAAATCCCTAGAAAGCATTCCGATATCATTTAAACCTTGGCGTAGATCAGTTAATCCCTTGGTGGATCCGCCTGTTTGCACTTCAACTTTTATTTTTGGAAATTTTTTTTCAAAAACTAAGCCTATTTCACTTAGAAGCGGAGCCGCCGTACTGGAACCAGTTAATAACAAAGTTTCAGCTCCGAACACGTTACTTAAACTTAAAAACATACTTAAAAATATAATCATCACGACACACATTTTTCTCATGTTTGCTACTTTCTAATATAAATTTAAATTCATATGAACATTAATTTTATATATGCTTTACGATAAAAAAAACTTTGTAAACTTATTTGCTTTTTCTGATACAGTGCGACTAGTGCGTGTTTACGTTTGTTGCTAATTTTTTGCTATGAAACCTATGCAAAATAAAAAAAATATACCTAAGTTAAATCCTGCCCAGGCTAAAGACTGGGCCACAAAATTCAAAGTTCTTAGCAACGAATCCCGCCTAACAATATTTCAGCTGCTAACAGCAGGCCCCCTGAATGCCACTGAATTACTAAATAACATCGCAATTTCGCAAACGCTACTGTCCCACCACTTAAAGTCATTAAAAGCAGCCGGATTAATTGAAGGCCATAAAAAAGGTCATTTTATCAATTACAAACTGACTGCAAAAAATAATTCATTCCTGCGTGATAAGACACTAAGCCTAGACTGCTGTAAAATTAAGTT
>JANPNP010000344.1:0-1942 GCA_031427535.1 Bdellovibrionales bacterium
GATCTGCTCTAGCACGTCCCACGAACCTAGATCGCTCCAGCCGATGTCACAGGGCACGCAGCTAAGCTGTTCAGCCTGCAACTTTTCAATGATTGCATAATCAAATGAAATACTTTTAATACGTGAATAAATCTCGGAAATATTACTTAAATTAGCTTGCAGTTCGTTGATTGCAGCCCACATTTCGGGTTGGTGCATTGCAAACTGCTGAATCATTTTTTCGACTTGAAAAATAAAGATACCTGCGTTCCAAAAATAGTTCCCATCAGCAACAAATTTTTCGGCAGTTTGATAATTCGGTTTTTCGTGAAAATTTAAGACTTTGGTGGCCTCATCTAATTTTGGGTTTTGAGCCAGCTGAATATAGCCAAATCCAGTTTCGGTGCGGTCAGGTTTAATTCCAAGTACAACAACTTTTCCAGCAATAGCCTCTGCAGCCGCAACTTGAACCGCATGGTGAAATGCATCTTCTTTGGTAATCAGGGCATCTGAAGAAAAAACGCCACATACGTTGTTTTGCAAACCCTTCATTTGTAAATACTTACACGCCATAGCTACGGCTGGGGCTGTGTTTCTGCCTTCACTTTCATAAATAATTCCCTGCACCTTAAATTGATGTTCAGCGATTTCTTTTTCAGTTAAGGCTTTTAGTTTTTCTCCGGTTACAATTAGTGCGGGTTGATAACCCTTTAATCGCGTGAGCGTTAGCGTTTGCAACGTCTGATCTAACAAGGGACTAAATTGTTTCGGGTAATTAGTACGTGATATCGGCCAAAGGCGCGTTCCACTTCCACCACTTAGCACAATGGGAATTAAATTCATGGTCTAAAATTGCCTTTAATTACCATCGTCGGCAACTAATTTGGCTTCAGGTTTGCTTCAAGGTTTTATCAAGATAACTTTATGGTCACTTCGATACCAAAACGATGTCTATTAGGCACCATTTGCGTTGAAATTGACCAAAAAAACTAACAGGGGAACACTATGAAAATGTCGATGTTATTATTTGGAGCAGTTTTAGCACTATCGCTTGAATCCTTAGCGCAGAATGTAGTTATTCGCGGGGTTCGTTTAACGGGATCTGGTTGCAATGGGGCTTCAAGCTCGGCAATTGTTACCCCGGACGGTCAGACACTAAGCGTATTATTTGATAATTACAGTGTTGAAATTGGCCAGGGTTCAAGCAGCCCACAGGCAACAACGCTACAAAAAGATTGCCGCGTATTAATTGATGTCGACGTTAAAGCTGGCGTTCAATACGCGTTACAACAAACAGATTACCGCGGTTTTTCTGCAATGCCCGCGTCAGCTTGGGGCTTACACCGCTTTACGCAAATTGTACCAAACCAGCCCGTAGTATCTATGCGCGAAGCCACTATAAAGGGACCATCAAGCGGAGATTACGCCGTATCAATAAAGCAAAAACCAGGACGCTTAATTTATTCTGCGTGTAACAGTAAATCACAAACGATCGAGTTGCTGTCGCAGTTATTTGTTAACTACTACCCAAATACCAGTGATCGCTCGATCGCTATGATTAACTTGGATTCAACTGATACCGGGTTGGCATCAAGCTTCAAAGTAAGCTGGAGACCGTGTCAGTAATTATTTAGTTTTTAATTAAAAAGTTCGCGGGTCCGTCTGATGTCTTCAACAAAACGACGGATCTGAACCTGAACGTTATCTATCTTTTGCACTACGCTGCTTAAATCTTTATTAAATTCTTTTTCTTTCTTAAACGCAAACTTCACATCTTTTAGTGCTTGGCGCGCGCCTTCGATCGAAAATTTATCGCGGTACAAAAGCTTTCGAATAAGGAAAGCATTTTCAACATCTTTTTTAGTGTACAGTCTTTGATTATTAGAGGCTTTTTTAGGACTTAAAACGTCGAATTCTTGCTCCCAGTATCTAAGTACATACTGTTTAATTCCTAGCAAATCAG
>JANPNP010000345.1:0-9751 GCA_031427535.1 Bdellovibrionales bacterium
CTGCTAAAAACAGGTGCTGCGTGTTTGATCCAAAGCGGCGTAGTGGTTTTTTCTAGGTTTGTAGTTTACAAAACCAAAGGCCTCTCTGATGTTTTGTTTTAAGTAACCTATGCACTGTTTAAAATCCCTACCCCAGTTAGATATTCTAGAAAAAGGCCGGAATTGCCAGAAGCTTTCAGTCGGCTGGTGAATGACAGGTACGTTATCTGCTGCATCTGCATCTTTACCACTTAGTGAAGTTACCGAAGCCTTTGACCCATCGCCCGCAGCTTTTCTTAAACGTGCCTGTGCAAATACCTTAAAGCTTTGCTGAGCCATTGTATGGCTTGCGATTTGACCGGATACCGCTTTAATAAATGCTGTGTACAGTGTTCTATTTGTGATTCTTAAAAGTAAATGAAAGTGATTAGAGTTTATAGCTTGCTGGTATATTTTAACTCCAAACTTTTTGCTAAACCGCATGAGTATTTGTTTTATTGCTTGGTGATTACGTTTAGCTAAGAAGCTATCACTACCCATAGCCCACTCGCTACGAAGTACGAAGTGAATAGAATCTCTTTTAGATAGCGGTCTTTTTAATTTTCTTTTTCTATAAAGTAGGGCGCCGCCGAAGAATTCTTTAGTTTGGTTTGGAAACAGTGCTAGTTGCTTGGATTTTTTCATCTTAGTGATTTAACACTTCAAGACTGGGGCGATGCCCTAGAAGTCTTGAAAAGTGCTTGATTCGGTTTGAAGGCCGGTAATCGGATGTGAGATAAGTAGCACAAGGCTTGGACTTGGTTCTTGCGTTCTGCTTGATGGCGATCAAGGAAGTTACTGTGAAAAATATGACCACATAGTAAACCTAATTTACTTTAATGCTAGACTGGGTTCGCAAGCTAATCTACGTACCTGTTTTTTTACCTTAGGTATTGCTGGATTTAATCCGATTTAAAGTAATGAGAATTCTAAAAAAATACCAGAGCCCTTCTATCTTCGTAAGCCTTTTATGCATAACCAGTGTCGCCCCCGCATCTGGGGTCTACGACAATCTTACAGAAAATGTTGCAACACTTTTTGATTCACGCGATTGCCAAAAAGACGGAATTGCAAAAGCTATGGCTCCTTCAGAAGAATCGCAATTATGTCTAAAAAGTCACTCGTCCGGAACAGAACAGCTTTTAAAAATAAAAAATCAAATTATTTTCAGAAAATTTGCTGATCAGGAACAAAAATCGCTACAGTGTTCAGTCGAACGATGGACAGATTTGGAATTTAAACCTGAAAATGATCGCATAGTTTTGGATATGGTAAAAAGGGTCAACTTTGAATTACCAGAGCTACGAAAACTTCACGCGGCCATTCAAACGCTTTCGACTGCTAACCCGACGTTAGCTATCAGCAACGACAGAAGCTTACAGCCAGCTGAGCGAACAAAAAAAATGGTCGATGCGCAAACTAAGTTCAACGAAGATCTAATTACACTACGAAATACTTACAGTTTTCATTTAGCTAAGATACCATTCTCTGACTATTCAATTTTCAAAGACTTAATTGAATTGAAGGTTACTGATACCTCGAAGAAACAAAATCTTTTTAGTGCGGCTGATCTTAAAAAGGTGGCCAAAAATATTCGTCAACGGCTAGCCACTGAAAAAAATGAAATTGAAGACAGCCTTAAAACTAATAATTACTCTTCGGCTGTAGAGAAAAAAATTATCTTAAATCCCGACCACACACAAGACGTAGTCAGTGAATCACCCGAATTAGCGGCTGCTGTCTTTACGCTACAGTGCCAGGTTGATCGCCGGTTAACGGGTGACTTAATTGTGAACGCGGCAGCCTCTGTAGCTAGCCTTGGAGCATCAACTGGAGCCATTCTTCTAGCAAGGGCTTCACGCCTGACCATGATTTCGAAGAACACAACTGCTGCTGTAAGTTCTGCGGACTGGGCTAGAAAAATGAATTTTTCTGCTACCGCAGTTAGCTCGGTTCAATCGTACTATTTTGTAGTTAACATGTGTTCGCGAAATATTGCAGCGGTTAAAAGTTCTTGCGTTGCCAGTTCAGAAAGTTTTGAAGTTGATCGAAGAATGATAAATTGCATTCAAGCTGGTACTTTAGCAGCAGGCAATGCTGCCGCAGCTGTGGCGTCTATCAGAAATATACCACAGGTCCCTGCCAAGAGTTTAGAATCGATAAAATTCGCAGAGCGCCGGGCGGCAGCAAGCCTGCAGCAAGCAACAGCTTCAACAAAGTCAAAAGACTTTTTGTTAGATGATCTTATGACAATTGAAAGCAAAGTGAACGGTGAAATTCAGCGAGTTGAAGCTAAAATTGTAGGTCGCGAGCTTGCCGCAGATGGCAGCGTGCGCTTTAAGGTTACTACAAAAAATCTTGCGGGCGAAAGTGTGACTGCGCCACTGACAGAATCACAGTTACGGTCGCTAAATCCGGGTCCTAGTTCAGCGGCCAGCACAAATTCTGTTTTGGGAATGGAAGTTTCTCAGCTAGATGACCCAGTAGCTTGGGAAAAGTACTTTGGCACTTTGAAAATAATTAAGTCACCAGAATCTAAAATTGTTCCAGTTGCGTCCGTAGCCGACGGAAAGGTTTTTATCCCTGCACTGGGGACTAATAATCCCAAAGCAAAAATGAAAAATGGAATGGGATCGACAGAGATTACCCCCATCGAGGTCATGGGCCCAGCAGAAAAAATTGACGGTTCTTTCAAATATCCGGTAAAAATATTAGATGCTTCTGCGCGAGAACCTAAAATAAAGTATTTAACTGAAGCGGAAATTGTGCGAATGGTTCCCCTTTCCCAGCGTAGACCGCCTGTGCAGCCCTGAAAAGCGGTGTACATTCTGTCAAAGAATGACAACCCACCTAACATGAGTAAAATGGACTTGACTCCATTTTACTCGTGTGCAAAATGGAGTCATGGCCAATACACTCACGCGCTACTTGTCGGCAAAAATTAAGGAAGACCTTATGGAAAAAATGGTTTTTCTGGGTGGCCCTAGGCAAGTTGGAAAAACTACACTGTCACAGTCGCTCATAAAAAATTTCTTAGATGGCCACCCAGCGTATTTAAATTGGGACAGTGATTTGGGACGAAAAAAAATAAAAAATCGTGATTGGCCTAAACTTGAAAAACTAATTATTTTAGACGAAGTTCACAAGGCAAAAAATTGGCGAAATATGGTTAAAGGCCTTTATGATACTTTGAAAAACACGCATTCGTTTTTGATTACTGGTTCTGCCCGTCTTGATCACTTTAGAAAAGGTGGTGATTCGTTACTGGGTCGATACCACTATTACAGATTACATCCGTTCAGCCTGCCAGAGTTAAATTATGAAAAAGATGCTTTATCAAAATTACTAAAGTTTGGGGGGTTTCCAGAACCGTACACAAAAGCGAATGAGAAAGTATTGCGGCGTTGGCATCGTCAGCGATTAGATCGTCTTATTCGGACAGATTTAAATGATTTAGAAGACGTAAAAGATCTAGAAAAGATTTTCATGCTTGCTGAGGAACTGCCAAATAGGGTTGGTTCGCCTTTATCAATTGCGGCACTGTCGAACGATATCGAGGTGGATTTTAAAACCGTAAAACGATGGTTACAAATTTTAGCATCGCTTTACTATTCCTACCAAATTCTTCCATTTGGCGCAGATGGCAAGTATAAGTCAAAAATTCGTGCTGTTAAAAAAGAACAAAAATTGTATATGTGGGATTGGAGCCAAGTTTCTGATCCGGGAATTCGTTTTGAAAATTTGGTTGCTTCGCATCTTTTAAAGTACTGTCACTATCTAGAAGATGTTGAGGGCTACAACATGGAGCTTCGCTTTTTACGCGACACAGATAAAAGAGAAGTTGATTTCGTTGTTCTAAAAGACAAACGCCCGCTTTTTGCAGTTGAATGTAAAACCGGCGAAAAATCGGTCTCGCCGCATTTATTTTACTTTAAAGACAGAACAGTGATTCCGCATTTCTATCAAGTTCATTTAGGAACGTCACACAAGCAAGTTGATGACCGAATTTCAATTTTACCATTTGCTGATTTTTGTAAAGAAATTGGTTTGAAATAACTTTAGCTGAAGATAACCTTGTGATTTTTCACATCAACAGTCACTTTCGAACCTGCGCCGATTTCCTGGGAAATAATTTTTCGTGCTAGTCCGTTTTGGATTTTTGTCTATATAAGTCGTTTCAATTATCTATTAAATAGTACGACAAGGGAAAGCTTCAGGACATTTTTACAAACTAGCTTTCACGCACCACAAAATAATCTGTATCGCTAGTTGACGAGCCCACCGGGAAGGTCAGTCCGTTTACCAATTTTTTTCTATCATTTCACTTTCATTTTTCTGGCATGTTTGAATTCGGCGGATGTGATCTTTGATTTCCTCAGGTGAAGTCCAACTTATGCTTTCAATAACTTTAAGCCGACGGTTATATGCAACACTTAGACCTTTTTCGATATTAAAATAAAATGATTGCGTGGGCGTAAAATCCAAACATTTTTTTAGTGGTATCTCGACAAATTTAACTTCTTTAAATTTTTCGTTAAAAACAAATTTAAAACTTTCTTCGGGTTCATTTTCTTTGGGAACAAATGTTTTTCCAATTACTTTATTTGCAGAAATATCAAAACTGATCGCAGCTCGCTGGGACTGACTTGCCTTTTCACTATATATCCAAATCCCTTCGTCATTTTTATTCAAAGATTTTACAATATAAGATTGCTCTGCCGGACCAAGAAATTTTTTAACTTCCTCTTTAGACTGACCTAACTTAATTAAATTAAACTGAGCTACTTCAACATCTTTGACATGATCATTTTTATTCAATAAACCGCATGCAGATAAAAATAATAATACGAGCGCGCTACTTTTTTTCATATTCACAGGCCTCTTTTAATTTAAAATTTTTTGAAAATTTATTTAGTATCCAACTGTAAGCTTTAGGAACTTTTGATTTTAATATCTCTGGAGCAAATAGAAAATATTCTATATTGTTGGCAAAATCCTCGTCCACATTATCTCGGGCCGCACTACTTATAAATGGTCCGCTTCGAGCCTGTCCTTTTGAAGCTACGCTCCATCCGAGTGACCTTTCATAATCTTTAATTTCGCTTTTTGAAAAGTTTAGGAAAATAGCGTGGGACAATTCATGCGCAACAATTCTATCGAGCGATAACCCAGGTCCATCAAAAGCACTATTATAAACTACAATTTCTTGGCCTAATTCAGCGATAGATCCTGGATTTCCAATTGCACTTGAACGTTGCATTCTATAAAAACCCTTGAATGCAACTTTTTTAAAAGCATCCGGTAGTTGACCCAATACAGCCTGCAGCTTCTCTTTTTCTTCATTTGTCCAACTTGTTGATTTTTCTGTAGGAGGTTCCCATTTTACGGGGCGCCCATCTTTGATTTTACTTTTCCAGTAGGAGTCAGGTTCACATTTAGTATTACAAAATTTTTCACATTCTTGCGTACAGGAGAAAGTGCTCATATCCATTTGCAGAGTAGTGCATTTGCTAACGCAGGCTTTGTCATTTTTAGAAATTTTTGATTCTACAAACCAATCGAAACACGTATCAGCAAAACAAAACCATGGAATACACATTAAAAAAATAATGAACTTAGCCATCAATTTATTTTACTCAAATGCAAATTTCCGTCAAGCTATCAGAAACTAAGATGCTTTTTTAAGTTGGTTGCTTTTCACCGAAACCGATAATTTTAAATTTTCTTTACTGACTTGATTTTGTAACACGACTTGAACGACAAGCTCAGGTAATAAACTATTCTTTTTGGCAATGGGGCAGGCCGTGACCGCACTTACATTTCACAAATGTTGAATTCTAAAGTTCAACTGGCTCCTGATCAGGGCCAAGGTCTAAGAGAATATTTTCATAAAATTATAATGTATGAACGGCTAGTCACAACAAAACCTCGTAAAAGTTTACTGCTAAAAATTGAGGCGATTTAAAAACAGGACTTAAACCTAAGTGAAAATTTAAAAAACAAATCGGACAAACTTAAAGACACTGAAATCACTAAGTACTACTCGTCTTGGATGAACTCCGCTTTAAACACTCAGGAACAAACAATCAACTGGCAAATAATTCGCCGCTAAATTTAGCTAATCATTTGAACTGGCGAATGAATTCTTTAGCTTCAGTATTCTGAATTCGGTTTCTAACTAAAAATTACCTTGTGGTCTTTCACTTCAACAGTTACTTTCGAACCAGCACCAATTTCTTGCGAAATAATTTTTCGCGCTAGTCCATTTAAAATATCTGTCTGTATAAGTCGTTTTAATGGTCTAGCGCCATACTGCGGATCAAAGCCGCGTTCACCCAAGTAAGTATAAAGCGAATCTGTGAAGTGAAGCTGAATCTGTTTTTCCATTAATCGTTTAGCTACGTCGTCTAATTGAATCTTTACGATGCTTTTTAGATTTTTCTGATCCAAAGAATTAAATTCGATAATCTCATCAATGCGGTTTAGAAACTCAGGCCTAAACGAGGCCCTTAATGCTTTTTGTATAGCTTCATGGCCAAGACCTGCGCCCAAGTTGGAAGTCATAACAATTATTGTATTTTTAAAATCGACGACCCGGCCTTGGCTGTCAGTTAACCGACCGTCATCTAAGACCTGTAACAAGATATTAAAAATATCACCGTGTGCTTTTTCAATTTCATCCAACAAAACCACTGAATAGGGTTTTCTGCGAATAGCTTCCGTCAACTGACCGCCCTCTTCAAAGCCCACATAGCCCGGAGGTGCGCCGATCAATCTTGAAACCGAATGTTTCTCCATGTATTCGCTCATGTCGATTCTAGCAATAGCAGCTTCGTCGTCAAACAAGTACTGGGCTAGTGCCTTTACGGTTTCTGTTTTACCAACGCCAGTTGGACCAACAAAAATAAATGTACCGATGGGACGATTGGGATCAGAAATTTCTGCGCGGGCCCTACGAATGGCATCGGCGATGGCCACCATGGCGTGGTCTTGACCGACCACGCGTTTTTGCATTTCTTGCTCCATCCGCAGAAGTTTCTTGGATTCGCTTTCAAGCATTTTTGAAACCGGTATTTTAGTCCATTTTGCTACGACTTCAGCAATGTCTTCCGCATCAACTTTTTCTTTCAGCAATGCAGATTTATTATTGTGAATGTTTTCTTCAAGCTGCTTCAGTTTTTTCTCAAGCTCTGGTTGGGTACCATATTTCAACTGTGCCGCTTTTTCGTATTGCGCTTCCCGTTCGGCCTTAGAGATTTCGTTTTTGATGTTTTCTAAATCCATTTTTACTTTTTTTAGATCGTCGATAACACTACGTTCGATTTTCCATTTTTCCTTTTGCCCTTGCGAAACTTTAGTTAGTTCGGCTAGCTCAGTTTCGATTTTTTTACGACGCTCTTTTGCGTGTGGATCAGTTTCTTTTTTTAGGGCTTCCATTTCTATTTTAAGACTTAATATTTTGCGATCAATTTCATCGACTTCTTCTGGTACGCTTCGGTTTTCGATATTTAGTTTGCTTGCAGCTTCATCAATTAGATCAATCGCTTTATCTGGCAAGAAGCGATTGGTGATGTAGCGATGAGAAAGCTTTGCCGCCGCAACAATTGCCGCATCGGTAATTTGCACGCCGTGGTGAACTTCGTATTTATCTTTTAAACCGCGAAGTATAGTTACAGTTTCTTCTACGCTAGGTTCATCGACCAGAACAGTTTGAAATCGTCTTTCTAAAGCCGCATCTTTTTCGATGTGCTTGCGGTACTCGTCCAACGTGGTGGCGCCAATGCATCGCAGTTCGCCGCGCGCTAACGCAGGTTTTAGTAGTTGTCCAGCATCCATTGCGCCTTCACCCTTACCAGCACCAACTAATGTGTGCATTTCGTCGATGAACAAAATAATTTCACCTTCGCTAGTAGAAACCTCTTTGATGACAGCCTTTAGACGGTCTTCAAATTCACCACGGTATTTTGCACCCGCAATCAAGGCGCCGATGTCGAGCGACATTAGTTTTTTACCAATTAGGTTTTCTGGGATATCTTCTTTAATAATTCGCAGTGCCAAGCCTTCAGCGATAGCGGTTTTACCAACACCGGGCTCGCCGATAAGTACCGGATTATTTTTTGTACGCCGTGAAAGTACCTGAATAACTCGCCGGATTTCCTCGTCACGTCCGATAACGGGATCTAATTTCCCATTCTGTGCTAATTCAGTTAGGTCGCGCGCGTATTTCTTTAAAACTTCATATTGATTCTCGGGGTTTTCATCAGTCACTTTTTTATTCCCTTTAATTTTTTTTAATGCGTCCTGAACTGCTTTTATTTCGATCTTCGCCTGTTTAAATATCTTCTGCAAAGCCGAGTCCTCAGCCTTTAACATTGCGAAAAAAAAATGTTCAGTCGATACCAAATCATCCTGCATTGCGCGTGCTTCGACTTCAGACGTTTTGAATATTTTTTGCAACCGGTTACTAGCATAAATTTGCTCTGAAGCCTTTTCAAGTTTTGGCATTTGCTGAATTGTCTTGTTCAGGTTACGAATAAGCTCTTTAGGGACAATTTGGCATTCTTCCAACAAACGAGGCACAAGCCCCTGTTCTTGTTCAATGAGCTGCAGCAGTAAATGCTCAGGTTCAACCATTGAGTTTTTACTGGTTTCAGCAAACTGTGCTGCCGCTTGCATGGCTTCTTGGCTTTTGCGGGTCATTTTTTGAACATCTTGGCTCATGGTGCTTCCCTCTTTACTAAAGATGAGTTATGCCTAGATATTGTCAATGAGTATCATGAAAAAAAAATCTCAGCCGCGCCTACGACCCAGTATGCGTAAAGAAGCCATTCACCCCGCAGATTACAATCGCTATCGTTTTCCCTATGCGTGCGAGGACTGTTCACATTTTGCATCTTTTACTATGACATGCACATTGGGATTAAATCCAACACCACACTTAGCAAACACACAAAAAAAAACCTATGAACTTAGCGGGCACATGGCCCTTTGCCGCTTTCAAGAGATCGATTAAATTTTTGACTCGGACGTGACTAGACAGAAGGTTTAGGACGTGACTACCGTCCGGAAAACCAAGCCTGAAGCCTGATCTAGATTAAGCAATAAATTGCAAAACATTCGTTTTTCTATTCTTAGATCCTGTCAAGGCCGCAGCGGAAACCCCGATCAGTAACTTACA
Organism: Bdellovibrionales bacterium; assembly: GCA_031427535.1. GTDB lineage: Bacteria > Bdellovibrionota > Bdellovibrionia > Bdellovibrionales > Bdellovibrionaceae > Pseudobdellovibrio. The sequence goes on from JANPNP010000345.1 coordinate 9,197, forward strand.
AATACTAAGAGGCAGGATGTCTCTTGAACACACAGTGTGTGTTCTTATTTATCATAAAAGGAGGCTTCAAGGACGAGTTTAGGGACGATTAAATTTTTAAGGAAGAACAAAGAAGCCTGTTTGGCTCGGATGCCGAACAAAATAAAAATCTCACGGAGGAAATACGAATGAAAATTTTAACTTAATATAAAATGGAGTTTACAAATGGGAATGAGAATAACAACAAACGTGGCCGCAATTAATGCTCAACGGAATTTAGCAGGCAGCCAACGAAACATACAAAATTCAATAGCACAATTATCAAGCGGTAGTCGAATCAATCGCTCGGCAGACGACGCAGCCGGTTTAGCAATCTCAGAAAATATGAAAGCACAAATTAGATCATCAGTTCAAGCACGCCGAAATGCAAACGATGGTATCTCGATGGTACAAGTTGCAGAGGGCGGATTAAATGAAGTTTCAAACATCGTAACACGCTTACGTGAATTAGGAATTCAAGCATCATCTGATACAATTGGTGATAAAGAGCGCGGATTCATCGATACAGAAGTTCAA
>JANPNP010000346.1:0-2457 GCA_031427535.1 Bdellovibrionales bacterium
GGCCTTTGAGCGCGGCGCCTACATTCGCGTCGCGGCCGACGACCAACCTAGGAAGATAAACCCTAAGAGCGTTAGCGAAATATATTGAATCATATTCTTATAATCTTTTTTAATCAGCGGTACCAAGCAGCTTAGTCCTAAAACGGCCATCGGCATTTCGTTGTATAACGCCAAATTATTTAACTGACTAAAAATCGCAAGACCAATAATTCCGGCATAGCAGATGTAGACGAAAAAACTTTGATGAAACATGCCTAAAATCTGAAAGTAAACTTTTGCTCCGAAAAGCGCGAATACAGTTAGTACAATTGTCGGAAAGGGCTCGCGTAATCCCATTAGGCCAAACATCAGCGGCGCTAGTACCAACCAACTTTTGATCGATGCCCATGCAACCATCGAATAATAATTCTTTTTGCGAAATAAAAAGTTAATGGCCGCGCCAATAAAAATAACCAACAAAACAATAACAGCAGTCTGCTGGTAGGTAGGGTCATTCCACGCTGCAGTTTTGGTAAATAAATCATTCATATTGAATTCCTAAGTCTTTAATTTTTTTATATAGGCTGGATTTGGAAATTTTTAAAAGCTCTGCAGACTTTTCGATATCTTTTGTTTTCTGCAAATTATTTTCAATAAACTGTTTTTCTTTATGACTTAAAAACTGATCCAGCGACTGACCAAGATCAAACTCGGTGCTGCCACTTATGGGCTGCGCGCTAAACAAAAGTCGTGTTACGTCTTCCTCGCGAATGATCGGCAGGGCAGAAGTTAACACCAATTGCTCGCAGATCCTTTTCAGTTCGCGTACATTGCCAGGCCACGAATATGTAGTTAATGCATGTAAGGCCGCAGGTTCCCATTCTTTATTGCGCCTAGGACGCTCTAGATCCACAAAATGGGTTGCAAGTTCTTTGATGTCCTCAGTGCGGTCACGTAAAGGGGTTATCTCGATCAAATTGGCACTTAAGCGAAAATACAGATCTTCACGAAATTTCTTTTCAATGATCAATTTTTTTAAAGGTACATTACTTGCGGCAATGATTCGCGTTTGTGAAAATTGATTGTCTTTGCCACCAACTTTTTTAAATTCTCCGGATTCAATAAACCGTAAAAGCTTCGCTTGTTGGTTTAGTGGTAGCACTTCTATTTCGTCTAAAAATAAGTTCCCACCATGTGCAGCTTCGCAAAAACCAATTTTATTGGCATCTGCGCCGGTGAAGGCCCCTTTGATATGTCCGAAGAATTCACTTTCAAATAATGTGTCGGTTATGGCAGAACAATTTACGGAAACAAACGGTCTTTGGCCATCTTGCTGCGCAATCAACTGGGCCACAACTTCTTTTCCGGTCCCTGTTTCACCTTCAATGAGTATGGCTGTCTTTTCCATTTTTAATTGCGCAATTTTTTTTCTTAGTGCATCTGTCGCGTCACTAGCGCCGACAAGTTGGTTTTTCGTAGAAAATTTCTCAAATGAAAATTGCCTTAAATTCCAATAGGCTTCAATCTTTTCTAAGACAGCACAAACTTCCTCGGTCAAAAGTGGTTTTGCTAAAAATCGCTGGGCCCCAGCTTTAATGGCTTTTTCCATCAAGGCACGGTCTAAGTTTCCTGACATGGCCACAATTTCTGTCTGCGCATTTTGTTTCGAAAGTTTTTGCACAACCAGCGGACCATCAGGATTGCCTAACGAATTTGGTGTTAAGTGCATATCAACCATAGCTGCATGAAAAAAAACGTGATCGGGCACAAGCTCGGCCTTTTGGGCTAAGTAAACCTTAAATCCATCCGGAGCCATCATCTTTAACGAGGTGGCTAGAATTTGATCATCCTCGACAATTAATAAATTTAACGGAGCTTTTGCCATTGGGTCAGTGTGAATGATGTCTGCACTTAGCGAAACAATTACCGCATTGCGCATTAACTAAAAACTAACACGTAAAAATAAAGACAAAGCGGCCAGTGTTTTTTAGACTTTTACTTATGACACCAACACGAATTTTACTGACAGAAAATATTCATGCTATAGCAAAAACACGATTACTAGAAGAAGGCTTCCACGTTGACCTTTTAACTCATGCGCCGGATCAAGTTGAATACACAAAGCTGTTAAAAAACTATGATGTCCTGGGAATTCGTTCGAAATCTGAGATTAATGAAAACATATTGCAAGATAACCCGCATCTGCAGGCCATTGGTGCATTTTGTATTGGAACTAATCAAATCCAAACCTCCAAAGCCAATCAAATGGGAATTCCAGTTTTCAATGCGCCCCACAGTAACACGCGTTCAGTTGCGGAATTAGTCATTGCGGAAATGATCGTGCTATCACGGCAATTAGGCGACCGAAACACTTTCGCCCATAAAGGCGAGTGGGTTAAATCAGCTGACGGGTCATTCGAAGTGCGCGGCAAAACATTGGGTATCATAGGCTACGGACATATCGGAAGCCAAGTCAGT
>JANPNP010000347.1:0-3259 GCA_031427535.1 Bdellovibrionales bacterium
GCGAACTCGCAGGTAAGGCAATTAAAACAGATTTACTTTGTTGGCGCAAAAAACACAGACGTGCTAAAGCAAATTGATCCGCTTTTGCCCGAGGTCATGGATTACGGGATATTTGGTTTTATTTCTAAACCGCTTTTGAAACTAATGAAGTTCATGCACGAATTGCTTGGTAATTGGGGATTAGCTATTATTGGATTAACTTTAGTCGTTCGAATTATTTTGCTGCCGTTTAATATTATGTCATTTCGGTCAGCTCGGGCGATGCAAAAAATTCAGCCGTTACTTAAAGAAACTCGCGAGCGTTATAAAAGCGATCCGCTTAAAGTAAATCGCGAAACTATGGCGTTAATGAAAGAACATAAGGCAAACCCACTAAGCGGATGCTTACCTATGTTTATTCAGATCCCAATATTTTTCGCCCTTTGGAAGACAATTGGATCTAGCGTAGAGCTTTACCAACAGCCATTTTTTGGCTGGATTGTTGATTTAAGTGCTAACGACCCTTATTTTGTCATTCCGGTATTAATGGGTATTACAATGTATTTTCAACAAAAGTTAACACCGACAACAATGGATCCAACTCAGCAAAAGATTTTAAATTTTATGCCGATCATATTTACAGTGTTTATGTTTAGCCTTCCAAGTGGACTAACACTTTATAACCTTGTCAGCTCATTGTTCGGGGTCATTCAACAGTATTTTTTATTAAAAGACACGTCAGCTAAGGCTGCATAGAAAGGAAATCATCATGGCAGGATTTTTCAGCAAAATTTTTGGGGGCGGAAAAAAAGAAGATTTGGAATCAGTTGTTGAAGCAACGCTGAATGGTATACTTGAAAAAGGTGCATTTGATTTATCTTATGAGCTAAACCTTGAAAAAAAAGAAGAAGCTACTGATGTTCGCATTGAATTTTCAGGTGCAGACGAAGCTTTGTTGAAAGATTACAAAGGCCAGCTAATGGATGCTATTCAGCTTATTGTTAAACGGGTAACTCAGCATCATTTTGCAGACACTATGACAAACGTCACAGTTGATTGCGGCGGATTTCGCCAAGAATCTGAAGCGGCACTGATCGAGCGCGCAGAGCATTTAAAAAAGATTGCGATCGAGCAAGGAAAGTCTGTTTACTACAGAGCCCTTCCGCCAAAAGAACGAAAAGTTGTTCATCAGTACTTAGCACAAGACGGCCGAGTTAAAAGCCGATCACTTGGGGACGGTTTATATAAGAAAATTAAGATTTTTCCAGCAAAAAATGCGAACACTGAAGCCAGCGAAACTGAAGAGGCCTAATACGGCCGGAAAGCACTGGTAAGGTTAGCTTATGCGGAATCGAAGCGAACAAACAATTTGCGCTATTTCGACTCCGCCGGGCACTGGTGGAATTTCAGTAATTCGCTTAAGTGGTCCTGAGGCACTAACGATCGCGCAAAAAACTGCGCCGTCGTTACAGCAAAAACAAATGCAAACTCACACGGCCTATTTCGCAAAAATCAAAGACTTTAGAAATGAAGTTATTGATGAGGCTGTGTTAACGTACTTTGCTTTCGGAAAATCATTTACTGGCGAAGAGGTTGTAGAAATTTCGTGTCACGGCAGTGAATACGTCGCAGAAAAAATAATTAATATTTTAATTGATGCAGGCGCAGTGCTAGCTGAAAAAGGTGAATTCACGTTTCGCGCGTTTATGAATAATAGAATGGATTTAGTTCAGGCCGAATCTGTGCTGTCGCTGATTCAAAGTCAGAACGAGGCCTCGGCGCGCGTGGCTGTGCGCCAATTGCAGGGCGATATCTCGAAAAAATATGAGGTGTTAGAATCAGATTTGACATGGTGTTTGGCGCATATCGAAGCCTCGATAGATTTTTCAACCGAAGGAATTGATGTCGTTGATCCGAAAATTCTTTTACAGAAACTAAGTGATATAAAGGGCGACTTAGAAAAGTTAGTTGCTTCGTATCGTTCAGGCCGGCTGATAAAAGAGGGCGTAAAAGCAGTTCTGTTAGGCGAACCTAACGTTGGAAAATCAAGCCTATTGAATTTACTTTCTGAAGACGACAAGGCCATTGTTACCAGTGTTGCCGGCACAACTCGCGATGTGATTAGCGCCCCAGTGGTGTTTGATGGCTTAAAATATACGTTAAGCGATACGGCAGGCCTGCGCGAAACCACGGATCTTGTGGAAAAAATAGGGGTCGATCGCAGCCAAAAAGAGGCCGGTCGGGCAGACGTAGTTCTTTATGTGTTAGATATGACTGAATCAGATTGGGGCACAGCCGCAGTGCAGATTAAGGCGATTAAAACTCCGTATCTGATCCTACTAAATAAAGCGGATCTTTTAGACGACGCTGGCGCTGGCATAGCTAGAAAAAAATTACAAAACCTAATACCGTCCTTAGTAGATGACGACATTATTCTTACTTCTAACCTTGATCCGCAGACGCGCATCAGAGTATTAAATGCAGTGAAGCAAAAGATTGGCGCCATGAATGTCATGGAGACAGCCTTGTTAACTTCGGCCCGACAGTACGAAATGTCGACTTACGCATTAGAAATGCTTGATACTTCGATCGGTGAGTTGAATAAAAACATGGGTGCAGAGTTTACGGCGATGTACTTAAAAGAATCCCTTCTGGCGCTGCAAAGAATTTTGGGCCATGTGTATGATGATCAGATTATGGACCGCGTATTTAAGGAATTTTGTTTAGGTAAGTAAGTTTTTGAAGAAGGACTAAGTGATGCAATCTTTCGATATTATTGTTGTTGGAGCCGGGCACGCAGGTGTCGAGGCCAGCCTAGCAGCTGCGCGACTTGGGATGCAGACACTAATGGTAACCACCAACTTAGATCGTATTGCCTATATGTCATGTAACCCCTCTATTGGTGGGCTTGCAAAAGGCCACATGGTTCGAGAAATAGATATTTTAGGCGGACAAATGGGCCGCGCAGCCGACGCCTCTTGCATACAATTTAAAAGATTAAATTCAAGCCGGGGGCCCGCGGTTCGTGGAAGCCGCGCCCAGTGCGATAAACACGTGTATTCGGCTTTTCAAACGCAAGCACTGCAGGCCCAAGCAAACCTGACAATTTTGGGAGCGGAAGTTAAACGCCTCATCCTAGAAAAAAATGTTTGTGAAGGCGTAGTTTTGCAAGATGGTGTGAAAATTCGCGCAAAGGCTGTGATCATCACCACCGGTACATTTATGAATGGTGTAATGCACTTTGGACTTAAGCAGATTGCTGGTGGACGAATCGGTGATA
>JANPNP010000348.1:0-10915 GCA_031427535.1 Bdellovibrionales bacterium
CCAATTTTTTGTATTTCTTTAGCGCTGGAAATAGACGGCCAAATTGAAATTGGGATCATAGATGTTCCGATGCTAAATCAAACATGGACCGCAATTCGCGGCGAAGGTGCATTTTGCAACGGAGAAAAAATATCAGTATCAAAAACTGAAGAATTCTCGGACGCTTTGCTAGCAACTGGTTTTTTTGCTGAAGATCCCACAAATTTAGAAGAGCAAATTAGAATTTTTTCGCACTTTGTGCGCATGGCTCGCGGAATTCGCAGAGCCGGTGCCGCGGCCTATGATCTAGCTTTGGTTAGCAGCGGCGTGTTCGATCTGTTTTGGGAAAAAAATCTAAAACCCTGGGACACGGCTGCTGGGAAACTTCTAGTTGAAGAAGCTGGCGGGGTCTTGAAAACCTATGAAGGTCAAAATTATTCAGCATTTGATAAAACTGTTATTGCCGGAAATCCTGTACTTGTCGAAAAATTTTTAAAGCAGCTAGGCCAGTCTAGTTACTGACAAATTTCCAACAGGACCAGTCAGTAGAAATGCATATTTTTTCCTAGACCAGCTTTTGGTCTAGCGGTGGCAGTCCATTTTTTTGACTTATGCATCCCTAAAAAAAATCTTCATCATTTAAGTCTAGTTGGCACTCGAGTTGCTCACTCTTTTTGTGGGGAGCTGTGTCTTTATCTTGAAGCGCAGATTTTGACTTCCGAATCATCATGGAGGATGACAGTGGCTGAAGATAAAGCATCAAAAGAAGCAGCACCAGTTGGAGCGCCGGTCACACCAAATGGATCAAAGTCTTATCTGCTGATCGCATTAGTCGTTATTAATATGGCTGTCGTTCTGGGTGTTGGGTTTATGCTTTTGAAAAATAGTCAAAAGGCAACCTCAACAATAGAACAGGTCATTGAGGGCGCACCTAAAGATGATAAGACTGATGTAGCTGTAACAGAAGATGTTGGAAAAGTAATTCCGTTAGAAACGTTTATTGTAAATTTAGCCGGTTCAAAAGGGCGTAAAGTTTTAAAAGTGAACATGGAACTTGAAGTTAAAGGCACCGATGTGATTCAAGAAATTGATAACCGCAAAGCTCAAATCAGAGATTTCATCATTATTATTCTTTCAAGTAAAACGTATGACGAAGTTTCAACTAAAGAGGGCAAAGACTTACTTAGAAACGAAATTAAAGACCAAGTAAATTCGTTCTTAAGTAAGGGTAAAATTATGAACGTCTACTTCACTGAATTGATTTACAACTAAACACGAGGTTCGAATGAATCAAATTTTATCACAAAGTGAAGTCGACGCCCTTTTGGCCGCTGTATCCGAAGGCGAAGTACCTACGTCGGAAAACTCTGGTGGTGGTGGGGGTAATAGTGGTGGTGGAAGCGTAAAGAAACTTCGCGATGATGGAAAGAACATCATCAATTACGACCTAACCAGTCAGGACCGAATTATTCGTGGGCGGCTTCCGCAGCTTGAAGTTATTTACGAGAAGTTTATGCGGTCGTTCCGCGTTTCATTGTCTTCGTCGTTACGAAAGATTGCATCGATTACCCTGACATCAACTGAGTTTTTAAAATTTGGCGAGTTTATTAACACGTTGCCAATTCCTACGTGTATGTCAGTTTTACGTTTTAACAATTTACGCGGATCTGCATTGTTCGTTATCGAAGCCAAACTTGCCTATGCCCTAGTCGATTCTTTTTTTGGTGGCGCTGATCGCCCTTACGCAAAGTTAGACGGCAAAGAATTTACACCGATTGAATTACAGATCGTAAAAAAAGTCGTGGAACTTGCTATAAATGATTTAGAACAGTCATGGTCAACGATTGAAAAGATTGGTTGTTCGTTCCAGCGTACAGAAATTAACCCACAGTTTGTTGGTATCGTACCGCCAACGGATGTAGTTATTGCAACCACTTTTGATGTCGAGCTTGAAGCGGCTTCAGGAACAATTTCAATTGTCATACCCTATTCAACAATTGAGCCTATCAAGCAGAAGCTATCAACAGGGTTTCAGGTTGAATCTGACCAAACAGATAAAAAATTGTGGACATCGATTATCAAAGAGCAATTATTAGAAACAGAAGTCGATATCAACGTCAATCTAGGCGAAACAGAAATTAAATTAAAAGATTTAATGAGTTTAAAAGTGGGCGACATTATTCCCTTAACGCAGGATTCATCCGGCGAATTAGATATTCAAGTTGAAGAAGTTAAAAAATTTAAAGGGTATTACGGAATTCATCACGGAACGGTGGCGATGCAAATCACCCGTCCTATCGAGAAATAAACAGGGGGAACTATGGGAAACGATCCATTTGATAACATTGAAGACCAAATTAACGAATTGAAAACGCAATCCGGCGGCGGCGGCGGTGGTTCAAGCTCTGGCGGCGGATCCGGCAGCAGCGGTAATTCTGGCGGCGGCGGCGAACATGGATTAAGTCCAGCAAAAGATAAGAACTTAAATCTTATTTTAGACATTCCCTTAAAAGTAACAGTTGAACTTGGTCGCACCAAAATGGCTGTTAGCGAACTATTAAATTTGACTCAAGGTTCCGTACTTGAGCTTTCAAAACTAGCCGGGGAGCCAATGGAAGTTTTGGTGAATGGAAAGCTAATTGCTCGCGGTGAAGCGGTTGTCGTAAATGAAAAGTTTGGCGTGCGGTTAACAGATATCATTTCTCCTTCTGAAAGAATTGAGCAGTTAAAATGATGAAGAGCATTTTAATTTTTTCAGTTGCAATTGGTTTATCAACTTTAAGTTTTGCAGCTGATGAAACTTTGACTGATGAAAAATTGCCGACGGTTGTACAGGCCACGGTTGAAGAGCAAATTCCGCTAAATATCGATGTTGTTAAAAAGGCGACTGATGCTACCCCGGCTTCAAATCGCATTCTTTTAACCGGCGTCATCATTTCGGCTATGCTTGGCGGTGCTTACTTTTTCGTTCGCAAGTACAAAACATCGAACACGATTAATAAGTCCAACATGCAAATTAAAGTTTTGTCGCAGCATTATTTAGGCCCGAAAAAAAGTTTAGCTATCATCCATGTTGCAGGTGAATCAATGCTAGTTGGTATTACCGATTCGAATATTTCAATGATCAAGTCGTTGTCCCTAATTGATGATGAAGTTCCTGCCACAGTACCTAAAACTTTTTCTGAAGCTTTAGCGACACCAAGCAATGCTGGTGCAGCAACTGCAAAAGCTAATTTAGGAAGCATGGACGACAACGAATTAGAAGAGGAATTTTCTTTTTCGGGATTAAAAGACACCGTTTCAAAAAAATTGAAATCCATGAGGAGCATCTAGTGAAATTAGTTAAGTGGCTTACACCACTAGCAGTATTGCTGTTTGGCTCGTTGGCTGTCGCTCAGGTAACTTTACCAACGCTTAATCTGGGTTTTAAAACCACACAAAATCCGACAGAAGTAGTTAATGCAATAAAACTTGTTTTAATAATGACAGTGCTGACGTTAGCCCCAGCCATTCTCATTATGATGACAGGATTTACACGGATATTAATCGTACTTTCGTTTTTGCGTCAGGCTCTTGGCGTACAGCAAATGCCACCCAATCAATTGTTGGTAGGATTATCGCTATTCCTAACTTTCTTTGTTATGGGTCCTGCGTTCAAAGATATTAATCAGAATTCGTTACAGCCATATATGAATGGAACATTAAGCCAAGAGCTAGCATTAGATAATGCATTGATCCCTTTACGAAAATTTATGTTTAATCAAACGCGGGATCCAGATTTGGCACTATTCATCAAGCTAGCGCAAGTTGATAAGCCAAAAACACGGGCTGATGTTCCAACCTTGGTTTTAGTTCCAGCCTTTATTGTGTCTGAATTAAAAACAGCGTTCATGATCGGCTTTATTATTTTCCTTCCATTTCTTATTATCGATCTTTTGGCAGCCAGTGTTTTGATGGCCATGGGTATGATGATGGTACCGCCAACTGTAATTGCCCTACCGTTTAAAATTATGCTGTTCGTCTTAGTTGACGGTTGGAGTTTACTAATTGGCTCTATGGTTAAAAGTTTCGGATAAGGGGTTATTAAATGAATGATGACGTTGTCATACAATTAGGACAAGACGCTTTGAAGACACTAGCCATGGTGTCAGCGCCAATGCTTCTAAGTACTTTAATCATTGGTTTAATTATTAGTATATTTCAGGCTTTGACCCAGATAAATGAGAACACTCTTACGTTTGTACCCAAAATGATTGTTATTGCAGTTGTACTTATATTAGCTGGTCCATGGATGTTGGATACATTAAGCACATACACAATTAGCTTATTCGAAAACATTTCGACGATCGTACGGGGCCCTTAATGATTAATATTTCGCAATTAAACGAAATTCAGATATTAGCATTTGGATTAATTCTTTTGCGAATGTCTGCTTTTGTTTTTTCGTGTGCGATTTTCAGCTCGCCGACAATTTCAGTTGCCGTTAAGGTATTATTTTCAGTCGTATTAAGTATTTTAGTATTTAATTCAGTGGCTACGAACGAAGTCGTTGCACGTATCAGCGCAAACGAAAACCAGCTAATTTTAATGTCTGGTTGTGAATTATTAATTGGTTTGGTCTTAGGATTTTTTACGCGCATCTTCTTTTTTGCCCTTTCAATGGCCGGAGAAATTGTATCCATCTCAACCGGTTTGGGACAGGCGCAAATATTCAACCCGATGATTGGTTCAATGGGTAATGCCATGGAGCAATTTTATGTAACTGTTGGAACTTTGCTATTTTTCTCATTAAATGGCCATCACATGATGATCCAAGGTTTGGTACAAAGTTTTTCAGTTTCGGGGTTAGCGATGGCCCAGTTTAATGTGGAATCCTTCGCAGAAGTAGTCATAAAAACGCAAGAGTTTTTCATACTAGGTATTCAAATTTCAGCACCAGTTCTGATTTCAATGGTAATTATTCAAGTTGGCATTGCTTTGCTTAGTCGGGCTGTACCACAAATAAATGTGCTAGTTACGTCAGCGTCGGTTGCGACACTGTTAAGTTTTGCTATTATTTTCGTAAGCCTACCACTTTTAGTAATGCAAATGTCAGGGCTTTTAGATTTTACAACAGTTGAGTTTTTTAAGTTTATGAAGTCGATTTAATTTTATTACGCATTAAAGTTCTAGGAAGGAACTCATAGTGTCAGACGATCAAGGCGATAAGACAGAACAAGCAACCGATCAGCGACGCGAAGAATTTCGTAAGCGTGGACAAGTCGCTATGACCCGAGAACTGGGCTCTGCTGTATTCTTTTTAGTCGGTGCTGGGTTAATATATGTTTCTGGTCGATTTTTTTTACATAATATTTTTGAAGTTTTTAATCGAACCTTGGGTGGTGATCTAATTCAGCTATTTCGCGATGGTAAGCTGAATGATATTTTTTCTTTTATCGGTTTAAAGCTGGTCATTCTAATTGGACCTGTATTTGCGGTCGCAGTGGTCATCGGAGTTGGCTCTCATGTGATACAAACGGGTTTCTTGCAAATTGAAGATGCCCTAAGCCCTAAGCTTGAAAAATTAAATCCACTAAACAGTTTGGGTCGTATTTTTTCAATGCACGGGGCAGCCGATTTATTTAAATCAGTTTTAAAAATGTCGGCAATTAGTTTCGTGGTGTATATCCTTTTAAAATCCGAAGTTCAGAAAATTCCCTATCTTGCAGGGTATTCGGTATCACAACTTTTGACCTATTTGGGTGAAATTTTATTTAAACTGCTGATGGGAACTGGCTTTTTTATGCTGGCACTAGCACTTGCAGATTATTTTTTCCAGCGGTGGCAGCTAGAAAAAGAAATGATGATGACTAAAGAAGAAGTAAAACAAGAAATGAAGTCGCGTGATGGAGATCCATTGGTTAAGGCCAGAATTCGAAAAATTCAGCGAGAAATCGCCACACGAAAAATGATGAGCGAAATTCCTAAAGCCGATGTTGTCATTACAAACCCGACGCATATTGCAGTGGTTTTGAAATACTCTGACAAGCTTCCAGCCCCGCAGCTAATTGCCAAAGGCATGGATCACATGGCCGAAAAGATTAAAGAAATTGCCCGTGAAAATAATATTCCGGTGATCGAGAATAAACCATTAGCACGCACAATCTTTAAAACCATGAAAATTGGGGAAGTCATTCCGCGCGAGCTGTTCGTAGCTGTCGCCGAAGTGCTTTCCTACGTATTTCGATTACGTCGTAAAAAACGTAGACCAGCTGAGCGAGGATTATAATGAACGAAATGTTTCAATTTATAAAACGATTTGAAAAAATCACAAAAAATACTGATTTATTTATTGCCTTTGGTTTATTGGCAATTATAAGTGTGATGATAATTCCTCTTCCACCGATGATGCTAGACATCGCACTGACATTTTCCCTGGCACTTAGCTTATTGATTTTGTTAACTGCTATATATATTAAGCGGACTTTAGATTTTTCTTCATTTCCATCGTTGTTGCTATTAACAACTCTATTTAGATTGGCGCTAAATGTTGCGACCACACGTTTGATATTAACGCACGGACATGAAGGCCCGCAAGCAGCCGGCGGCGTCATTCAATCGTTTGGTAATTTCGTGGTTGGTGACAACTATGTTATTGGATTTATTGTATTCGTTATTTTAGTAGTTATCAATTTTGTAGTAATCACAAAGGGATCTGGGCGCGTTGCGGAAGTAGCAGCACGTTTTACTTTAGATGCAATGCCTGGAAAACAGATGGCGATCGACGCCGAATTAAATGCCGGAATTATTAACGAGCAAGAAGCAAAACGTCGTCGAAAGGAAATTGAACAAGAAGCAGACTTTTACGGATCAATGGATGGAGCTAGTAAATTTGTTCGTGGTGATGCGGTTGCCGGAATAATAATTACTGTTGTTAATATTATTGGCGGACTACTTATTGGTATCATGCAAAAGGATCTCGATTTTGGTACGGCTGCAAAATATTATACAATGTTAACTATTGGTGACGGCTTACTGGCGCAAATTCCAGCGCTTATTATCTCGACGGCTGCAGGTATGATTGTAACTCGAAGCAGTTCTGACGCCAGCATGGGGACTGAACTTACAAGTCAGTTACTTATGAATCCTAAAGCCATTTACATTTGTGGAGCGGTACTAACAGCTTTAGCACTAGTGCCGGGCTTGCCTGGAATTCCATTTTTTACGATGGCCATAATTATGGCCGGAATTGCATGGACAATCGATCAGTATCGTAATGAAGCGACAAATGAAGAAAAACGTAAAGCTGCAGTCGAGTTAGCAGCACCGAAAAAAGAAAATGTCGAAAGCATGTTGCCGTTGGATATGGTTGAACTTGAAGTTGGCTACGGTTTAATTAGCGTTGTTGATTCAAGTAAATCTGGCGATCTGTTAGAACGAATTGCATCGTTAAGGAAGCAATTTGCATTAGATATGGGTATTGTCGTTCCCAGTGTTCACATACGCGACAACTTAACCTTAGCGCCAGGCGAATATCGCTTCATGATGAAGGGTAGCCGTATTGGCGGTGGCATTTTAAAACCTGATAGCTTGATGGCAATGGATCCAGGTGATGTGCGTAAAAAGATCGAAGGCGTTGCAACCAAAGAGCCCGCATTTGGACTTGATGCTGTTTGGATTCACCCATCAAAGCGAGAAGAAGCTGAAGTTGCCGGTTACACTGTCGTTGATTTGCCAACCGTTATGGCGACACACATTACCGAAATGGTTAGAACTCATGCGCATGAAATGTTAGGGCGCCAAGAGGTTTCCCAATTAATTGATAATTTAAAGAAGACGCATCCAAAGGTAGTCGAAGATTTGATTCCGGACGCCTTAACATTAGGTGGAGTTGTACGCGTGTTGCAGAATTTGCTTAAAGAGCAAATTTCAGTTCGCGATCTACTAACAATATTTGAAACCCTGGCCGACGAAGCTGCAAGAACAAAAGATTTAGATTTGTTAACTGAATCTGTGCGAAAGCAATTGTCGCGGTCGATTACGGCAAAATATTCGGGTGATGATGGTGCGGTTAGTGTAATGACATTTGATTCTAAGCTTGAAGAGCTGGTTTCAAATTCGCTTTTGCAGACGGAACAAGGTGTGCAACTGGTAATGGATCCCCAGTCGGCATCTAAAATGATATCTAGCATTGCTAGCAAAATAGAAAATCATCCCGAAATAGCGGGACAGCCAATCTTGCTTACTAGTCCAACAGTTCGTAGACATATTTTTAAATTAGTTTCTAGGTTCATTCCGCAATTAATTGTTCTTTCGCACAATGAAATTTCTGCTGATGCACGGGTGCAATCCGTTGCAACAGTAGGCGTGGCTTAAAAGGGGTAGGTTGGTATGCAGGTTAAAAAATTTGAAGCGCGCACAATGAAAGAGGCTCTAGATATGGTGAAAACCCAGCTGGGGCCAGACGCCATTATCTTATCGGCCAAAGAAATTACGAAAGGCTTCGGCCTGGGCGGAGAAAAAAGCATTGAAATTACTGCCGCTTATTCCGAATCGAACATGCAAAAGAAACGGTTTGCTGAATCAAAAATGCAGGATTCAACTCGCGAAAAATTTTTGAAATCAAGTGCAAAAAGCCAAAAAGAAGTAACACAAAAGATGATCGAAAGTCATGTGGCACGCTTGAATATGCAGATGATGGCTGCACCCAAGAAACCCGCTGTTGACGTGCCGAAAGCTATGCACCGTAACGCCGAAAAACGATACATTGATATCGACAACGATAACCAGGCAACAAATTATTCAACAACACAACTTCAGTTAAATGCCACAACTCCGGTTACACAGTTTGCGCAAAAAAAATGGAACGACATGGAAGTGAATCAGTTAAAGACGGAGATTGAAGGGCTGCGTTCGCTAGTGCAGCAATTTAAACCAGTCCCGCAAAGTTTTGTTCATAGTCATCCCGGAGCTGAAGCCGGAGTACACTATGAATATTCACTTCATTACAAGAAGCTACTTCAACGTGGATTATTGCCAGAAATCGCTGCCGATATTGTTACGCAAGCACAAAAGCAAATTGATCTTAGGCACAACGAAAATCGAAACCTGATCGAAAACTGGATTGGTAAGTACATTTTAGACACAACGCCAGTTGTTCGTGAAGCAAATGAGCAGTTTCATCTTTTCATTGGTTCGTCGGGATCCGGAAAGACAAGCTCGTTAGTGAAACTTGCTAGCGATCTTATATTAAATCAGCGAAAACGTGTGGCGATCATTTCTGCCGACAACCAAAAAGTTGGCGCGTCCGAGCAAATGAAAATATTTTGCCAAATCTTGAACGTTCCTTACTTATTGCTGCGATCACAGCAAGACTGGTCACACATTATCCCGCACTTAGAACAGATTGATCATATCTTAGTTGATTTCGCGGGACTGAATATGCGTACACCTGAAGAATTAAATTATTTAAAACGTATGTCCCCACCAGTTTACAATTCAGTACGAACTCATTTAGTTATGTCATGTTTGACAAAAGATAGTGATCTTTCCGATATGGCTAGTCGTTTCGAAACCTTTGGATTTGATGATGTTATCTTTACGGATTTAGATAAATCTGCAGTTCACGGAAATATTTATAACTTTGTTAGAAAAATAAAAACAAAGCTATTTGCATTTGGCATTGGCCCTCAGGTCCCAGAGGATTTCGAGCGTGCAACTGCCGAACGGGTAGTTGATCTTATACTTGAGATTTCAAAGAGCTCGCGCAAAGACAATTCAAACTCTATTTCACATACAGGAATTTAAATGAAAATTATTAGTTTCTCTTCGGGTAAAGGCGGCGTTGGAAAGACTTCCATCACAAGCAATGTCGCAGTTGGTTTAGCACAGTTAGGCAAAAAGGTTTTAATTCTGGATGGCGATTTGGGAATGGCCAATGTGGATATCTTCTTTGGAGTTCACCCTAAAAAAAATATTACAGATTTACTAGCGGGAGACGACCTAAAAAGCTGCGTCACCGCTGTTGCGAGCAATATTGATCTGCTTGCTGGTGGCAACGGTATTTACGAGCTAAGCCACTTGAATTCATTTCAACGACGCGAGATTATTTCAGGATTAGAAGCCGTTAATTATATGTATGATTTCTTAATTATCGATACGTCACCAGGTTTGCACGATCACGTGCTGCACTTAAATTCGATTGCCGATGACTGTCATGTCATCCTAACACCAGATCCCTCAAGCTTAGCCGATTCCTATGCGCTGATAAAAGTTTTACAGCAAAAATACAAAACTCAAAAGTTTTCAATTATTTGTAATCAGGTGAAAGACGAGCAAAGCGGAGCACAATTATTTTTGCGATTTGCTGAAGTGGTGCAACAATTTTTGACGGTGCGTATTCAGTACAAGGGAAGCATTCCTTACGACGTGAATATGCGTATATCAAACCAGCATCAACGTCTCATTTTAAGGCAGGACCCGCGATCAATTTCAACACAGGCGATAAAGGCAATCTGCACAGAAATCCAGTCTCAAAACAAAACCACTCATTCGGGAACAGCAAATGTCAAAGGTCTAGACATGCTTTTCCGACCAGTCTCAGGTCATGCTTAGAAATATTGATTATGTGTTCTGTGTTGAATCAGGTAGAATTTATTATGTTGAGGGGTACATTGAATGAAGAAAGTTAGTCTTCTAAAAAAATATAAAGACGAGCCCAAAAAGAATATCAAGCGTAGTCAAAAGGAAGATCTTATTCGCGAATACGCCCCTTTGATAAAATTTGTTGCACAGAAAATTGCTGTGCGTCTGCCACCAAATATTGAATTGGATGATCTTATTTCGGCAGGATCCATTGGATTAATGGACGCCATTGATAAATGGGATCCGTCGCGAGACAACAAATTTAAAACCTATGCTGAATTTCGTATCCGTGGATCGATATTGGATGAGTTGC
>JANPNP010000349.1:0-3228 GCA_031427535.1 Bdellovibrionales bacterium
GGTGATTCGCTGTTGTTTGCAGTCGGTGCCTTAGCTGCAACATCGCAAGCCTTTGACGTGCGAATTTTAATTCCCTTACTAATTAGCGCGGCCTTGATTGGAGATTCTTTAAATTACTTTGTAGGGAAAAAATTCGGTCGCAAATTATTTGAGAAAGAATCTATCTTATTTAAAAGATCTTATTTATTTAAAACCGAGCAATTCTTTGTAAAGCACGGCAACAAGGCTGTATTCTTAGCCAGATTTTTTCCGATCCTTCGAACGTTTGCACCTTTTGTAGCAGGTCTAAGCCAAATGAAATACAAAACATTTTTCTCGATGTCGTTCTTAGGGTCGATTGCGTGGATTAATGTCTTTATATTAGCAGGGTACTTTTTCGGCCAAATTCCAATCATTCAGAAAAATTTTACAGTATTGGTTATGGCCTTAGTGCTACTACCTGCCGTGCCCATCATTATAGCAACTATTAGATCAATTCTAAATAAACGTACAACAAGACAAAACTGAGCATTGACTGTATGAGTGTTTATTTTTTCCAGAAGAAATTATTAGTTTTGGGAACAAGGATCGGAGCTACAATGTCACCAAATACATTATTAAAGAGCAAAGAGTCGCTCAAGCAGTACGAGCGCAGGGGTGAGTTTTGCTTACTATAATTTGCCTCTTGTTAGCAATATTTCCATGGAGCTTAGGTGGCCAGTTTGAAAGTATGAAAAGATTGCCTGTTAAGACAATAGCCACAAGAGTAAAAAAAAGGCAGAGAATACGCGGCGTTGCCAGAGAAACTAGGGACTAAGTGGCCCTTAACCTTTGGTATCCATCTTGCTTTGATCAAATCTGTTGACGTTTAAGTTGTGGTAAACTGGCAATATATGATAGTTATTACTGCAGCAAATATTAAAACCTATGGGGGATTACCGATGAAAAAGATTCTAGTATTATTAATTGTGGCTGCTAGTGTTGCAAGTGCGCAGACAGCAACTGAACAAGTAGGAGCAGATGCTACGCCAACTTCCGCTACGACAACACAGCCCACAGCAAAGGCTGAGGCAAAAGCCGATACCGAAATAAAGAAGAAGAAAAAAGCTAAAGTAAAGCCTAGTGCGAAAATCGCTCCAGCCGCTGCAACTGAACCTGCAGTCGTGTTAGTTTCTTTGCCAGCGCCTATGGTTGGTTCTAGCGATTCTAAGGTTGAAGCCGCTGCTCAGGGACAATCTACAACTACTGCGGTAGTGAAACCACCTGCAAATAAGATTACTGGAAGTCTAGTAATTGGTGCAGCGGTAGCAGTTGGGGATTTAAAAGAAAAGAATAGCAGTGCCCCAGTTGAAACTTCTAACGCCTTGTCGTTAATGTACGCTGCTACTGATAAAATTAAGGTTGGAGTAAGTCATAATTTTGGAATTCGCATCATCAGTGATCGCGCTCAGTTAGCTGATTTCAAAAGCGACAACGGAGCAGAAAGCGCTTATAAATCGGTTGATCCAACGCTAAACCTTAATTACAAAATGCCTGCTCTAATGGGTTCGAACGAATATGCTATTTTGAACAAGTACTATGTTCCGGTAACTCCTGAATCGCAGGCTAAAAAATCAAATGGAGTTTTACGAACGCAGGCATACATCACATGGACTATGAATCCAAAAATTGACCTTAGCTTTTTCGGTCAAGCTCGCCTTTATTTGAATTCTTCAAATAATACAGATACAAAACTAGGGTCAGACAGCGTTTTAAGAACTATCGTAGGGCCAGTTGCCGGCTACAATTTTAACGATATGGTTAACGTATATTACAACCCTTACGTTGATATTAGAACTGCAGGTTTTCAACGTGGAAAGTTTGATGCTGACACGGTGAATACCTTCAATCAAGAAGTTGGGCTTTGGATTACTCTTGCTGGAGGAAAATTTATCGTTAATCCAGCATGGGCTACAACTTCTAATAAAATTGGAAATTCTACGTATGAGGGTTTAGGCACAGATGCTAACTCTGAATACGACCTGAATTTAATTGCTTCTTTTTAAGTTCGAAAACTGCATTAGTTAAAAAAGGCACTCCAAGTATTGGGGTGCCTTTTTTTTTGCATGAGGCTCACGATACTACTTTAGCGCTGCCATCGAATTTTCGAATGAGGCCGGCCAATTCTTTCATTCGTTTGGGCGAGGCAATGTGCTATTCGGCCTCATACTTGGAATTACGCTAACAAATCTCTGGTGCTTAGTCGCATGTTTGGCGGCGACGTATTACGAAATCCGGGTCTTCAGATTTCATGGTTAACTTCACTTCGATAAGCACTAAGTCAGACCGCGTGCTAAAAAAATTTATTCCGCACAGCTAATGGAATTACAGCTAATAGTGGTAAACTAGTCATTAGCACGACAATCGCTGCACCAACTGGTAGATCAAATCTGTAACTAAGCCATAGGCCAATCAAACACGTCGTAGCCCCTAAGGCCCACCCAAAGAGCAGTCGCGCTTGAATTGAGTGAAAAAACAAAGTGCTTAGTACGGATGGGACAATCAGGAATGAAAACACTAAAAGAACACCTGCAATTGACGTCGAAGAGGTAATAATTATGCCGAATAAGGCGTAAAAGAGAAAGTCCCAAATCCAGTGAGTTAGATCTTTACTGAACGAGCTTTGCAGAAGTTTTTTTCTAAACCACCAGTGGGTTGCGCCAACCAGTAGGTATATTGCAAAAGTCTTTAATACCTCGGGCCAGCTTACCCAAAGAATTTGGCCAACGAGTGCTTCCTTTAAGTGTTCAGCACCGTGAGCCATTCTATCGATAACTAAAACAACTGCTGCAGAAGCAAAGGCAAATGTGATTCCGATCAAGGCCTCTTGTGAAATTTTATTTTCAAGTCTTCGTGTCAAAGCAAAAAGAGCTGCTGCAATCAACGTTGTACCTAATGAAATAAAGTAGCCGATTTCAGAGGTGTGTTCAGGATCGATAAGTAAGGCCAGGGTCGCACCAAGTGAAGCCACCTGTGCTAAGCTTAAATCAACGAATACGACCCCGCGGGCCAATACATGAAGCCCCAAGTAGCAATGAATGCCCACAAGAAGCAAACACATCACAAACGGAGCCGCTAAAAATTGAACTGCTTCCATTAAGGGGCCTCGATCGCACGTACCAGGTGTTCGGTAACGTCAGGTAAGGTTTTTAAGTAAGGTTCTGAATCGACTGAAATTCCAACAGACTTGATTTGTGAACCTGCGACTTC
>JANPNP010000350.1:0-1690 GCA_031427535.1 Bdellovibrionales bacterium
TATCAATGGAGTGGGCGCTACAATATTACGGATTAATAATGGACCGTGTGGTTACTGTGACGTCGGTAACAATAAAAAGATCGAAGGATTTTAAAACACCATACGCACCGTTTTCGTTTATACATATTTCGAAAAACCGCTATCCGACGGGCTATGAAACAAAAACTAATAAAGCCGGAGACAGTTTTCTTATCGCACGGCCGGAAAAAGCATTAGTTGATTACATCAACGTAAAGGCGAAAAATCTTAAAATTAACACTGCTGCCCACATCGAAGAGTTTTTAGAAAATGATTTACGACTGGATTTGAACGAATTTCTAAAAGTTATAAATCTTAATGATTTGACAGAGCTTTTGCCATTTTATCATCGAAACTCGAAAGAACATCGTATTCTAAAGTGGCTTGTTGGCCGAAAGGATGGCTTACAATGAGCAGTCTTTTGGAATCCCTTATTGCAAAATACAACCCAAGCACATCTCAAGATTTTGAAAATGCTTTGAAAGAAATTATTCAAGAGATCACCTTAGCTGGCCTTGCTCGAGGAAATTTCTTCGACAAAGCCGCTTTCTACGGGGGAACCGCTTTACGAATTTTTTATGGTCTACCCCGCTTTTCAGAAGATCTTGATTTTACCCTTTTGGCAAAACAACCCGGATTTTCGCTAAAACCCTATTTCAAAACAATCGAGGAAACTTTAAATTCATTTGGATTAGATGTTTTGATTGAAGAAGCTAGCAAAAAGGAATCGGATATCGAATCAGCTTTTTTAAAAGCAAATACAAAAATTCATTTTTTAAAGATTGATGCAGGAAGAAAATTTGCAGACAAAATTCAAGATAACAAAAAAATAAATGTAAAATTTGAAGTCGATACGACACCGCCAGTTGGATTCGAAACTGAAGTCAAAGTCTTAACGCCGCCGATAACAGCTTCTGTAAAAGTGTTGAAGCCATCTTATTTATTTGCCGGAAAAATGCATGCGATCTTATTTCGGAAATGGAGAACGCGGATCAAGGGCCGTGATTTCTATGATCTGCTTTGGTATCTTGGCCAAGCCACTGCGCTAAATCTTGAATACCTAGAAAATAAGATGCGTGACGGAAATACATGGACAACCTCCGCCAAATTAACTCATGAAGTTCTTTTGGAACTATTAGAAGCTCGAATTGGTTCAATCGATTTTAGGAACGCAGCTTTAGATGTCACGACATTCCTTAGGGATCCTAACGAGGTAGCCGGCTGGAGTGAAGAAATGTTCTTAGCAGCTATTAGAAGTCTCAAGACTGAATAATAGACATACGTATTAAAGAATGGTCATTGCAGGTCGCGATTTCTACGACGTACAGTGGTATATGGCTCGTGAAATTCCGAGTCAGGCAAAGGCTGATGTGCTTGAATTCTTGCAAGATAAAAATCAGATTAATCTATGGTCTGCAGATTTTTTCAAAAACATAATCCAAAAAGTAAACCTGGAATAAACAAGATGTGATCCAGGGCACCGAAGCTAAGCTTCTAAAAGACAGCCGCCTTCAAGAATTTTATTTAAGTTAATTAATTCTCAGTTTAGTACGATGTTGTTTGAGACCTAGCCTTATAATACCTACTTGGGGCTCAGGGCTTTGACAGCTTAACAGGTGCGCCAGCATATTGTAGTAATTTAGGTGTTTGGACTTCTTCTGCAGGAGGTAAA
>JANPNP010000351.1:0-1672 GCA_031427535.1 Bdellovibrionales bacterium
TAAGCATATAATGCATAATATAGAGGATTTTTCTAAACAAAGTTAAACATAGATTTGGTTCACTGCAAATTTCCTGTTAATTAGGTTCAGATTTTTTAAGAAAACCCTTACCAAATGCGGGCTTTTTTTTTATGCTTATGAAGCTTATATATAGAATTTATGCTTAAATTTAAAAACTTTATAAAAGGATGAATATGAAAAAAGCTGAACGCGTAAAAGAAGTTAAAAAACACAGTGCTGTTGAACTTGGTATTCCAGATAACCAACGCAAAAATATTTGTGCAGGTTTATCGATGCTTCTTGCTGATAGTTACATGTTGTATATTAAAACGCATAATTATCACTGGAATGTTGAAGGGCCGATGTTCAACACGCTTCACGTGATGTTTATGGAACAGTACACAGAGCTTTGGAATTCGCTTGATTTAATTGCTGAACGCATTCGTGCTTTGGGCGAATATGCGCCAGGGTCGTACAAGGAATTTGCAAAATTAACTTCGATTGAAGAATCTGAGAAAGTACCGAAAGCAGACAAAATGATTCTTGAGTTATTGAAGGGTCATGAAGCTGTAACGCAGACAGCGCGCAGTTTGTATCCGCTTGCTGACAAGGGCTCTGACGAAGTGACGATGGATTTATTAACTCAGCGTATGCAGGTTCACGAAAAAACGGCGTGGATGTTACGTTCACTGTTGTCTTAAAACTTTGAATAATAAATCTATTGTTCGCATTAGTTTACTAGAGGCTTTTTTTACCAGCTTTGTGGTGGGGCTTGCGGAAACTTATTTTCCGGCATTTTCGCTTATGAAGGGGGCGTCTGCAATTGAGGCAGGCGTTCTGGTTTCCGCACCTTTGATACTGGCCGTTTTATTTCAGTGGTTTTTACTTAAAAAATTTCGTCATATGCAGGTTTCTTCCTGGGTTCCCATGATGGCGTTGGTGCAGTTTGCGGCGTTGGTACTTTTAGCGCTTGGTAGTGTGTCTCACACAAATAATACATTTTTAATTTTAATGGTTATTTACTCGATTTATTGGCTTGGACTATTCGCTTCGCAGCCGGCTTGGAATAGATGGATTTTTGACCTGATATCTGTCGAGCAAAGTCAGTATTATTTTTCACTGCGCACGCGGGTCGTACAGATCGGAATTATTTCAGGATTAATTTTGGGGGGTTACGGCCTTCATTTAAATATTTTAAACCTTCCCTTAGAGATTTTATTTTTAGCAATGTTTGTATTAAGTGCGGTTTTAAAATTTATTTCCTATTATTTACTAAAACAGCACGGCCAAGTTGAGGCACGAATTAACTTAGATGTGCTTCATGCCAAAAATCTTTTTTTAAAATACAAACCGTTCTTGAAAAGTTTCAGTTTGTTCAATTTATCTTTATTTTTATCGGCGTCGTTTGTGGTGTCTTACCTTTTGGTGGAACGACGTTTAACTTACGAACAATTTATGTGGGTGATGGCTGGGTTATTTTTTGGAAAAATAGCCATGACTTTAATAATTCCGCGATTAGAAAAAAATATTCCGCCGTTCAAGCTGCTTTTTTATGGTGGGCTTGTGGCAGCACCACTTCCGCTACTATGGCCACTGTGTACCAATGTGTGGATGTTATTTTCAGTACATATTATTTCGGGTCTTGCTTGGGGAGCTTGGGAAGTTGGACTGT
>JANPNP010000352.1:0-2168 GCA_031427535.1 Bdellovibrionales bacterium
TATAGCGATAAAGTTTTTCAGGTCGCTGGATTATTTAAGCTGGATGAACCTTTTGTTTTTTTATTAAATAAAAAAATCTATGTTCTATCTGTAAAAACCTGCCAGTTAGGTTGCGGTGAAATTACAGATCAAATCTATAAGCTTTCAGAAGATGGTGCTGTTAAAATCATCTCGAACAGTGATTTTTCAACCTAACTGCAAAACATTCATGGGGTGCTTATGAATATTGAATTCAATGGCTATCGAATTACGGATGATAAAGCCCAACTTCAACTTACCATTGTGCATTCGATGCTGAAAGATGCGTATTGGTGTAAAGGTGTCCCAGAAAAAACCGTTGCGGCAGCGATCGCGTCGTCACTTTGCTTTGGGGTCTACAAGGATGAATCACAAGTAGGTTTTGCTCGTGTTATCACTGACGGGGCCACTTTCGCTTGGATTTGCGATGTTATCATAGCGGAAGACCACAGGGGTCGAAGTCTTTCTAAAGAACTGATGAAACAAATTATGAAATATCCGACGTTGCAAGGGTTAAGACGAATATGCCTTGCCACGAAAGATGCGCAGAAACTCTATGAGAACTATGGTTTTAAAATAACCGAGACTCCGCAGTACTGGATGGAAATAAAAAATAACGACATTTATAAAGCTAATTAAGACATTGATTTCGGGAGTTTAAAAAAATGGATGAAAGCGATTTTGAAGGCACGTTGGTTCTAGAAAAGCTTGCGGAAATTGGTAGGCTTGATGACTTTTTCGAAGCCATCGATGCCGATGATTTTAGTAGGGCTGCGGCGCTAATGCGAAAAGCCAGCGTTGATGCGGAAACTATCGCGGTTGTAATGAAAAAGATGAACGACGCGGATGGTAAGCACTAATTAAATGAAAAATGCCCGGGGCGACCGAGCATTTTTTTCTTTTACCGAAGTTGTTTGAACAAAATGTTATTGTGGTGGTGCTGTACCTGGAAGGTTTGTTAATTCCATTCTAACATAGTGTCTTCGGATCAATTTTACCACACGTCCTCCTGTTGATTTTTACCTGCAGGAGTTTCGAACCTCCTAACACCAGCCCCCTTTTCACAGAGATAGCGGCGGCAGATGTTATCTTTTCGGAGGAAGTTGCAAAGACTTTACTAGCTAAATTGAGACTTTGGCCGATTCTCAACGTGAGATTTGTAAGTCCTTGAAATGCGCCGGAGTTTCTTTTAATAAAATAATTTTTAAATTCGGTGTTGATTTTTGCGACTGTTTATAATTGATTAACTTTAAGATTATGGAAAAAGTTACGATGTTTACTTTTAAAACGTTATCGCAAGAGCATTTTCAAATTCTTTTCGATTGGCAGCGTTTACCACACGTTCAGCAGTGGTGGGGTGAACCGCAAAGTTGGGAAGCCTTCTGCGTGCGCCATCAAAACATGATTTCAGATCCGCTGGTTTTTCCCCATATTGTTTTTTTTTGGATGAAAAACCAATAGGCTATATAAACTATTGGTGGGTCGCAGAGGACGAAGATTTTAATCCACTTTATCCCGCTATCGCTGTAGGAACAGATCAATTTATTGGAGTTCCGGAATTAATAGGTAAAGGCTTGGGTTCAGAATTCGTGCGCATTTTTACAGATCAACTTTTAAATCGCCCTGATATTGCATTAGTAATTACAGATCCTGACGTAGATAATCATTCAGCAATTCGGTGTTACGAAAAGGTTGGCTTTAGAAAATCACGGCGACTTGTGACATCTGAAGGAGAGGTTCAACTTTTGGAAAAAAAGCCGAATCAGAATGCACTATGACCTGGGTCATTAACCCTGTCACTGATAACGAAAAATCTACAATTTTGGAATTTTCGCAGCAGTATCCATGGGAACCATCTTATGCCGTATCTATTGTGAAACGATTTTTGGCTGGAAATACTTGGGCTTCGCCCTGAAGCCGATATGGCAGCAATGATCCAGCAATTCATTACCTTATGTAAAGACCAAGCGCCAGCTTCAAGAACCGGATTTCAGCTTAGCACGGGTGACACGTCTACACTTTCGGATAACTTTTTTGGAGCGACGGGTTTGCAATACTACTATTCGAATTATGAAATGGAAAATCCCGCGGTTACAGCCATACCCATAGCTCGGTGCCAGAATATGCAATCCGCTGAAAAAAGCGATGCC
>JANPNP010000353.1:0-8029 GCA_031427535.1 Bdellovibrionales bacterium
ATATGAAAAGATTCTGATGAATTAAATCTAAACATTCTTTGCTGATATCAATTAGTGATTCAAGCGGCATCAGGCTTGGATCAACCAAATAGATATCTGAACTTTTTAAAGCGGCTTCAACGCTTCCGGCGACAGCGATACCAACATGGGCCTGCATCATCGCCAAGCTATCGTTGACACCATCCCCAATCATCATCGAATGCGGATTGTCGCGGATGATTTGTGCTTTTTTTTCCGGGGTGGCTTCGTAGTTAACATCGACAGCAGAAAAGTTAAGCTGCTTAGCTAAATTTTCAACGACATCTTTTTTGTCCCCTGAAAGTAAGACAACCCGAAATCCTTTCCTACGAAGATTATTAAGTACACCCAAGCAGTGCGGTCTTAAATGGGCCGAAAAGGTTAACTTAATTAGCGGTTGATGATTTTCGAAAAGATAACAACTTGTTTTAGCTTCAGCAAGTAAACTACTTCGCAGTTCGTAGTGTTTACCGTTAATGGATCCCGCTACACCAAAACCGTGCTGTTCCGTAAAGGAATGCACAGGAAATAAGTCGCCAGAAAACTGATGGAATGCTTTTCGCAAAGAAAATGCAATCGGATGTTGGGACTTATTTTCTAAGCTTAATATAATTTGTTTGTAGTAATCAGGAATGGAATCGGTATCTGTTGTTAATGTCATATTGCTATCGGTAAGTGTCCCAGTTTTATCAAAAAAAATTGTTTTTACTGCATTCACTTTCTGAAACACGTTTGCGTTGCGAACTATAAGTCCGATTTGTTTCGCTTTTTTTAGTGTTGAGGTCAAAGCCAATGGCGTACCAAAAGCCATTGCGCATGGGCACGCTACAATAATCAGAGCAAGTGCCCTACGGATAGCTTCTTCACCTAATACAGGCCAGTAAAAAACCAGAAATAGTATAGCTACTGTGAAGACAAAAATAAGTAGCCATTGCGCCCACAGATCAGACAGGGCGACTGTTCGGTTTTTTGACATACTAAATCTTTGTACGTTTTTAAGAATTTTTCCAAACTCAGTTTCAGCTAGCGAACTTTTCATCTTTAGACAAACACTGTCAGAAATTAGTTTTGCACCGGCAGGTACTTGGGATCCCTGCAAAAATAATTTACTATCAGCTTCACCGGTTAGCCAAACCAAATGAAAATAACCTTTTTCCGAAACAAGTTCAGCGCCAACTGGAACTGTTTCTTCCTGCAGTAATAACAGGTCATCGCCAATTTCCAGTCGCTCGGAAGGTATCCATGTCCAGCCACTGGAATTCATTTTTCGCACACGCTCTAATTGATTTGCCTGAACATTTTCGACCCCGTCTAAAAAATGCCTCTGCAGATGCTTTTGCACCCACCTTGACGCCAAAATTAGAAATAAAAATCCACTAAGAGAATCAAAATAGAAATCACTTCTTCCACGAATTAGCTGAATGGATGAGAAAACAAAGCCAAAAATTGAAGCCACTGCCATGGGCAAATCTATAGATAACCGTTTTTGCCGAAAACTACTAAGCGCACCCAAGTAAAACGGCCACGCTACATAGGTAACGACGGGTAAATACAAAGTAAAACTTAGCCAACTAAATAATGTAAGTAAATTGCCGCTGACACCAAAATAGTTTCCGAAACTATACGTCATGATGTTGCCAGCACAAATGCCAGCTACTGCCAAACGAATAATATCACTACGGTCTTCATTTTTTTGTAATTCAGCTTCATCATTTTGCGTCATTAGCGGAGTTGGAACAAATCCCAATTTTTTTATACTTTCAGCAAGTTCTGAAAAGCTTAAGGTAGCAGGATCAATTTCAACACTAGCAATTTTATTTCCTAGTTCAACGCGAATATTCTTTATTCCAGCTACTGTTAGCGCCAGATCTTCCAATTTTCGAACGCATTTTCCACAGCGAATACCACCAATATAAAACCTAATAGTGTTTTCCAGCGGTCCAGTGGCATACTTTTTTTTAAAGTCTGTTTGATCCAAAAAAGAAAAATCATTTAGTCCGCGGAACGTCTCGATTTTTTCCATGTTAGTAGATACTGCTAACCTTGGACCAAATTCGGATGCTTTCTACGAGCAGCTTGCTTAATTTAAGGTGTACGATGTGCCAAGCTGTCACCTGTGTTGGGACACCTTGGCAGCACAGTATCAGTACCGACCTTATATTTATTTAAAGTTGCCAATAATGTGTCTCGTCGGATTGGCTTAGTAATATAGTCTGAAAATCCAATACGAAACGCTTTTTTGCGTTCTTCGCCCAGTGCGTGTGCGGTCAAAGCAATAATTGGTTTCGCGTACCCTTCAAGCCTAAGTCTTTGGGTTGCTTCGTAACCGTCCATCTCAGGCATTTGGATGTCCATCATAACTATATCGTAGTCTTCATTAAGCGCCTTTGAAACTCCTTCTCGCCCATTATTTGCTAAATAAACTTCGTACCCCGCTTTAAGAAGAAAGTTTTTAACAAGGATTTGGTTGTCGACCGAATCGTCAACCAGTAAAATACGATGGCCTGAACTTAATTTAGAACTGATTTTTTCTAGTTCAGTTGTATGACTATTTTGTTTCTTAGAATCAATTAAGCTAAAATCGGCCGGTAACGTGAAGTCAAATGTACTTCCAACATCTATAAGACTTCGAACAAGTGTTACATTTCCTTTTAATGCGCGCGCTAATTTGCGTGATAGATCAAGTCCCAAGCCCGTTCCACCATACTTACCACTTAGGCTTGAGTTGCCTTGGCTGAACGGTTCGAACAGTTTCTTTTGGTCGTTCACATGAATACCAATTCCTGTGTCCTGAACAAAGATTACGAATTTCGCTTCTGAATTTTGCCCGCGCGGTTCAGTTTTACATTTAATAGTTACCTGGCCCCTTGCAGTAAACTTAATAGCGTTGCCGATAAGGTTTGTCAGAACTTGGCGAAAACGATGGGAATCGCTTTTCAAAATATCAGGAATGCCAAAAGCAATTTCTTGGTTAAGGCTAATTCCCTTTGCTGTGCAACCTGGCTTAAGAAGATCCATGACCTCGCTAAGCACAGATCGCCAGTTGAAATCGTTTGACTCAACTTGCAGGTGCCCGGCTTCGATCTTTGATAAATCTAAAACATCATTGATTATTTCAAGAAGTCCCTCGCCGCTTTTTTTAATTACAGAAATAAATTCAATCCGCTCTTTTTCTGATACCGCGGGATCAAGTGCTAACTCTGCAAATCCCAGGATGGCTCCTAACGGGGTGCGAATTTCGTGGCTCATGTTGGCAAGAAAATGACTTTTAGCTTTGTTTGCAATATCCGCTGCTATCTTGTCGGCCTTGAATATGACGGCCTCGTTAATTTTTTCTTGATCTTGCGCCCGTTTCACCGAGTAGCGAATGGATCTTTCCAAAAGGTCCGAATTTATCCTGTCCTTTGTTAAAAAATCAGAAGCACCCTTTTGCATAGCTGCGATATCAATCATGCGATCCGATTGTCCAGTAAGAACGATGATAGGTTTCTTGAGATTCAGACCCTGTAAAGAGTCCAAGATATCAAGACCGGTGTGCCCGCTTCCCAAGCGATAATCAATAATGTAGACATCTGCATTTTGTTTTTTAATAGATTCAATTCCCTCGCTGAAGGTTTGAATCCATTCTGTTTGATACTGAGTTCCGGTGACATCACTAAGGAACTCTTTGATCATAAAAAAATCATCACGGTCATCATCAACTACAACGACATGAATCGGTTTGTCAGACATTTATTTGTCTCCTTGCGGCAAGTAACCTTATGTCCTGGATGCAGCAATGGCCATGCCCTTTCAACATGATTCAAGTGATCTACGGTATTTGTAAGGTGAAGTTCCGTGACAAGTTGTCACACACTTTGCCAAATTGGTAACTTACCGAAGCGTTGCTCTAAATTTAAAATTTTAGTCCCAAACTTATCCATACTAGCAGCCGCAAATAACTTAATTCTGAAATACTCAATCTGCGGCACGGTAACTGCTGCTACCCTTTTGCTAATTGCCAAGGATAGCTGAAACGAAATTACGCTGTCTTCTGGGACTATTTGTCCGATGAACGTTTACAGATGGGAAATCATGTCAGACGCACTTTGATCAACTCTTCAACATTGGATTTAATTAAAGAAAAAAAATGCACAAAACAAATTACAAAAGGAGAAGATATGAAAAACAGAATTTATAAAGTGGTAGCAGCATTAGTACTGGTAGGAACTTTTTCAACAATGCCAGCGTTTGCGCAAGAAACTGCGGGCAAGATGGAAAATATGGCCGGCATGGACATGGATCACATGAAGGGAATGAAGCATGACTGTATGGCGAAGAATAAAAACAGCAAAATGTGCGATAAGGAAATGATGGACAATTGCCAAATGAAAATGACTAAAGGCGACTGCAAAAAAATGATGGATCAGGCAATGATGCCGACAGCTGAGAAAACTAAATAACCCAAACAAAAGGTATCAAATGAAAACTATAAAATTATTCATAGCCCTAATGACGTTGACTGTTCTATCAAGCTGCGCCCACAGCGTAATGCGGGGCACAGTCGCAATGAAAACAAGTAGCAATGAAGGTCACGTCTGTTTAGGACAGGGCGAAGTTAAAACTGGCGACCGAGTAACCCTGCTGAAGAATGTTTGCACAGGTCAAGCTGCCAGCATAGACGCCGGAAGCACTGGTAGAACGTGTCAGCTGGAGCAGCTGGGCATGGGTACAGTTCAAAATATCCTTAGCGACCACTACTCTGTTGTTAAATTTGATGCCGGCGTTCCGTTCGAAGAGGGAACTTTGGTCGAGCGTAGATAGAAAATTGAAAGACAGAAAGCTTCAGCCAAAAAATTTAAGCTTAAAATCTAAAATAATAGAACTAGCTGGTTCAAAGTGTTAACTTTAACTTTTTTGGCTGATCGCTTTATTTTCAAAAAATGAAATCAATTCAATTACTTTTCTAAACTTGATCCAGAAGCTTAAGAATTTTTGCAGAACGTGATCCTTTTTGGCGAAGCACCAGATAAAACTTTTGATACACAGATTTGAACTGATGTTGCAACACAATGGTCTTATTTTGCAGTTCTCGAGCGGCTCCAATTCGCGGTATAGCTACAACACTATCGGTTTCAATTGCTAACAAGCGCAGTAAAGCAATATCATCAATATAGCCCTTAATCTTAATTCGATCTTTTTGACTTTTTAGAAATGATTCTATTTCAGAGGTAATTGGGTTGCTGCGCGAAGGCAGATATATTCCATATTTAGCAAAGCGTACTTGCAGTGGCATACTTTGTTTAAATTTTCGAGCGATCAGACAAATTGGTTCTCGTGCAATTTCGCGCTGAATTAAGGGTTCATCTTCGGAGTGTGGATATGGAACATCGCAAAGAATGGCGTCTAAGTTAAAGGTTTGAAGACGGTTTAACAAAGTTTGAGCGTCTCCGACATCAACTGTGATTTCAAAATCGGCCCGATTGATGACTGGTCTTAGTAGCCTAATTTGAAGATTTTTTGATAGACTTCCAAGTGCGCCAACTCGTAGTGTGGATTGAATTCCACCTTCTTTCAGGCCATCGACAAGCTCTTTGCCTTGTCGAAAAATTTCTTCGGCCTGGCGAAAGACAATTTGCCCCTCTTCGGTAAGAGTTAATTTTTTTGAGGTCGATCGTTGGATCAGTTTTTTTCCTAAGAAATCCTCAAGCTGCGCAACTTGAAAGCTTACGGCCGATTGTGCAATTCGCAATTTCAAAGCCGCTTTAGTGAAGCTTTTTTCTTTAGCTACAGTCCAAAAGTAATGCAGATGATGATAGTTAAGCCATTCCATACCTTTTAACTTATCTGTTTAATAGATGAATTTCAAATTTTTTATATGTTTTACGATATCACCAAATTTGGCGATATTAAGAGTATGATAGTAGCTGCCCCACATCCCTTTCATGGCAAAACATTTTACTTTGCGACAAAGCATGGCAAAGAGGCACTGCTGAAACCATTATTGGCCGAACTTGGTGTGAACTGCATAGCGATACCCGTTGATACCGACGTGTTTGGTACCTTCTCAGGCGAAGTCGAACGCACCGGATCGGTTCGGGAAACTTTAAGAAATAAAATAAAAGCGGCGGCTGACCATTCTGAAGCCCAATTTTTTCTTGCAAGCGAAGGCAGTTTCGGCCCGCATCCGCTGATTGGTTTTATGCAAACAGACCTTGAATCACTTCTGTTGTGGGACCGCGAAACCGGTAGCGAAATTTATGCTGAATATTTGGCGACAAATCCAGTGCACGCAGAAAATATCCTAGGAACCCGTGACGACTATCGAGCATTTTTAAAAGAAATTACGTTTCCGGATCATGGGGTGATCGTGCACCCCGAGGGTTTGCTAGCACCGCTCTTTAAGGGCCTTCACACAGTGCAAGACGTCGAGCAAGCAATGCTTGAATGCTTTGCAGCCTCAGCGACCGCGCGGGTTGTGCTAATGACCGATCTGCGGGCTTGTCACAACGCTACTCGAAGAGACGCGATTTATAATGCTGGAGTAAAGTTAATCGAATGTCTTAACTCATTTTGTCCGGCTTGCGAATACCCAGGGTTTACAATTGTGGAAGCAGTTCCAGGCCTTTCTTGTGCTGCTTGCAAAGAGCCTAGTCGAATTGCCAAAGCCGTAATGCTCGCCTGTCCGCGGTGCAAAACAAAAGAAGAGCGGCCAAGGCCTGATGGTAAGCACGAACTTGACCCGTCTGAATGCGAATTTTGCAACCCTTGAAAATAAAGGACTGAACTTTGACAGCTTTTGAAATCTTAAAAACAAACTTTTTATCACCTATAGTGCTAGCGTTTCTGCTTGGAATCGTTGCGAAATTAATGAAGAGCGAACTAAGCCTGCCAAAAGATCTTTACTCTTCGTTGTCCATCTATCTTTTATTGGCAATTGGATTAAAGGGCGGAGTTGAACTATCTGAAAGTACTTTTCAAGTCATTGCTTGGCCGGCTTTTGCAACCATCGTTTTGGGATGCATTACCCCAATCTCGGCGTATATAATCATGCGAAAATTGGGACGATTCGGACAGATCGATGCGGCTGCATTGGCCGCACATTACGGTTCAGTTTCTGCGGTCACATTCATTGCAGCAAATCAATTTATCGAACAAATGGGGAAAACGGCAGAGGGGTTTATGCCGACGCTGTTAACTTTACTGGAAAGTCCCGGCATTCATATCGCGTTAGCCATCGGCGCACTGAAACGAGCGAAAAATAATTCATCCATATCCAGTGGCGATAAAAAAACCAAGTCTGCTATCTTTCATGAAATTCTTACTGGTCGCTCGATGATTTTGCTGGTTGGTGGTTTGGTCATAGGTCTTCTTATGGGAGCCAAAGGCTTTGAACCTATAAAGCCATTTTTTGAAACAGGTTTTAAGGGTGTACTTGTATTGTTTTTATTAGAAATGGGGATTGTCGCAGGATCCAGACTTTCAGATCTTAAAAAAGTAGGATTACCCCTTATATCCCTTGGAATATTGATACCTATTCTTCACGGCACATTGGGTGTTTTTCTAGGAGACTGGTCTGGTCTTTCTGTCGGCGGTGCTACGGTACTGGGTGCGATGGCGGCAAGTGCGTCTTATATCGCAGCACCACCTGCGGTTCGCATGACCTTGCCCGAGGCTAATCCCACTTATTATCTAACTGCGAGTTTAGCCGTCACTTTTCCATTTAATTTAGTCGCAGGAATTCCATTGTTTTTTAAATTCGCCGAATGGCTTGCTCGGTAAGGGGGAGAATATCAAACTCAGCAATTTTAAACTTGTCACCATTATATGCGAGCCTGTTTTAAGCTCCAGCATTTTGACTATCAGTCAAGACCTCGGGGCCACAGGCTTCACCGTCACAGAAGTCAGGGGTCAAGGCAACGGAGAAAAAAGCAGTGGCGAAATTCCTGATTTAAAATCAAAAATCGAAATTGTTGCAGAGCCACAACTGGCCTTGAAAATTATGAAAGCATTAGCAGAGAAGTTTTTCGAA
>JANPNP010000354.1:0-6120 GCA_031427535.1 Bdellovibrionales bacterium
AATTTAAGATGGGAATGACCCGAGATCGCAAAATACTTGATGGTCCACAGATGCTAACTTCGATGATGCTGTCTTTTGCTGCCCTTTGAATCTTTGAAAGGGCCATTCCCTCAATATCTAAACTGCTTTTCACATATTGCAGAAGGGCTTCACCTTCTGTTGTTAACTTCATGCCTTTTCTAGATCGTAGAAAAAGAGTTGTCTTCAACTGTTTTTCTAGCGACCTGATGCGCTGAGTGACTCCGGTCTGAGTCAATCCCAAAATTTTTGAAGCGTCTTGGACTGTGCCCTTGCGAACAACGGCCCAAAACGCTTCTAGGGTGGGGCTTAGTAAACTCATTTGTAATCATAGATTAATGTTAATTATGAATTATACAACTCTTATGTTTTTCTTTAGATTCCCTGCAACAGAGTTACCCACACATGTCGTGTGGAAAACTTTGAAAAATTAAAACGCACGAAGGTGCAAGGAGAGAAAATGAAAAAAGAAATGATCGAAGTACTAGTGGTAGCAACACTAGTCTGAAGCGGAGCTGGGTATGCCGAAGAATTACCTGTGGATAACACTGTGGCGGTTGGGGAAAACACAAGGGGAAATCCGGGGTTTTTGATCGCACTAAACGTCGTTTTGTAAACTGGTTAGCCACACTTTTATCTTCAAATCGAATAAACGCATTTAAAGGCTGGAATGTTTTTAGCTAGTTTGAATGTTGAAAGAAAATCATTTAACAAATAAAAGGAAGCTTTATGAAGAAAATGTTACTTATTTCTATGTTGCTAATCTCGTCAATCAGCCACGCTGTCTTGCTTGAAGAAAGCGATGTTTTGGGTCGCCATTTGATTGTGGATCAATCGCAAGGACAAGTTCAGGGCATCATCAAGATATCAAAAGACACTAGCGAAAAACGGTTAGGCAATTTAATCGTCGAAATGTCGTTAAATGTAAATGGTGCGGAAATCAAAGCTGAGTGTTCAGGTTTAATGGACATCCACAACCAAGAATTACAAATTGTTCAGTGCAAGGGGGCCAACATTAGGGCGGTACTTGGCTTTGCAGGTATTGAAGCTGTTCCGTATTTAAAAGTTGGTCTGGCTTCTGCTAAATTTACGATGATAACAAGTACAAAAAAAGAAAATTTAGAGCAGGTGTCTGTTGATATAAAAAATCTTGATAAAAAATGATTTCTATCAAGCGCCTAACTACTTGTACTGGATAATGTCTTTCGATTCGAAACGAACCTTTTTAGCAGACTGGTATTTGTCATCGCTGGAACGATATCCAGCAGCAATTGCGGCAACTGTTTTGTACCCGGTGCCTGCTAAATTTAAAACATTGTCATAACCAGCTGGATCTAAGCCTTCCATAGGTAATGTGTCTATTTCCATCATTGCAGCCGTGGTTAGAAAAGTACCCATGGCGATATAAGTTTGTCGTTGGGCCCAGCTAGCAATTTCAGCTGATCTTGGGCCGGTGACCAAATCACCCACCATCATTTTTTTATAACCGTCTAAGCCCGCTGGATCAGTACTGCGAGTTTTTGCGGTTTGCTGAATAAATTTTTCGATATGGGCTTCATCCATCTTTTCTTTATAAGTTAAAACAATAAAGTGCGAAGCCTCTGTAACCGGTGACTGTCCCCAGGAAAGTGGTAAAAGTGCTTGCCGTGTTGCAGGATCTTGCACAACAAAAAATTTCCATGGCTGTAAGCCGTACGAAGAAGCGGCTAAACGCAAAGATTCTGCTAGCGTATTCCAGTCGCTTTCGCGAATTTTCTTTGTGGGATCAAATTTTTTACAAGCGTAGCGCCAGTTTAATTGCTCTTGAATAATTTGATTGTCGATACGGCTCATGCGGCCTCCTGTAAAAAATTTATTTAGCGTCGAAAGCGGAACTGACGAATAGCGATTTTGAATGCATCGAAATATTATCGTTTTTTACAGAAGCCACGCGCCAGAAATAGCGCTTACCAGTTTCTGCAGTGGCGAAATCTAGCGAAGTTCCTTTAGCAAAATGTTCATTTAACAAAACCCATTTGAAATTTGGATCAGTCGCAACTTGCACATGATAGTTAGTTGCGCCGACGGTTTCGCTCCATTGTAATTTTACTGTGCCAGCGGGCACGGTTGTTAAAAATTTTGGTGCAACTAACTTTGTCTGGCGTGGTGGAGTGCCAACTGCAGGATTTTTTTGTTTTTCTGGAAATAGTGAATTCATCTTGGCTGATAAATCACCGTGACCACTGCCGTGACCTGCTCCACCTTTAGCTGACTCTGCAGTTGATTCGAAAGATAAGCTCATGGCTAAAATAAATACAAACAAGGCAACAACTAGCTTCATAAAAGCTCCTTTAATTTCAGTAAGTTATAAACCTAATTCGCACTTCGACATTTTTCAACAAAGATCACAATTGCTGGTTGTGCACCAAAGGATTCTTTGCTACAAGTTTTAGCAGGGTTTTACGGGTAATCGCTGCCAAACTTAGTAATAAGTGCGGGAGAGGAAAGTCCGAGCTTCAAAGAGCAGCACATGGGGTAACGCCCCTCGGCCGTAAGGTTAGGAACAGTGGAACAGAAAGAATGTCCAAGGCTATGAGCCTGATTTCGGGAACGGGAGAAATCAGGGGAGTCGGTGGAGTGAAAACAGCCAAACTCTGTGCGAAGCAAGATCAAATAGGGAAGCGCAATCGTTGAAAGTTTTCGTAAGATAATTTTTAAAGATTTAACGGCGGCTCGCCGAAGACTTCCGGGTCAGATCGCTTGAATGTGCAAGTAATTGTACATCTAGAGGAATGATTACCAACTTACCGGCGGAATGTGGGAACAATGGTAGGTAACAGAACTCGGCTTACAGTAAAACCCTCCCATCTTTTTTTTTAATATCTTTTTTCGATTCGACCGCGATGGGAAAAGCTCGCAAGATTTTCACCCGAGGTATAAAGCTCGCCGATCCAAGTATCTGCGCGATCAGGTGAATCGAGCGAAATAAATTCCTTAATTGCGAGCAAGTCTTGAATCGAATTTTCGGTCCATCTGACTTTTAATTCCGTTGCCATTTTACTTTTTTAAACCAAGACGAGATTTTGCCTGCGCCGAAGTTAAAGTTTTGCCGTTGTCAGCATCTTGAAGTCTGCGGTTAACCGAAGTGACAAAGCGAACGGCTTCCTGTTCTTGAATTCGGTCAAATTCTGCGGGTGACAATAGAACTGCTGCTGGTTTGCCATTTTGGGTAATGAGAAGTGGCTGGGATGATATGCCGATTCGTTCTAATAAGGTTGCGGCTTGGCTTTTAAACTCTGCAAGCGTCACAACATCTTGGGATACTTTCAAGGCTTTCATAAGACCTACTAGGGTGCGTTTAAAGCCGAAAATGCACTACGCTTTGTATGCTGTTTTTGAATGTATTGAAAAATACTGTTTAGGTTGTCTACGTTTTCAGTTTCTAACATAAACAACTGTCGCACTTTTTGTCGACTTCTGAAGTGCTTCGGTCATGAAGGCGTAAGGGGTAGATCGCATGATTTTAAGGTTAAATAAATATGTAAGTACTTAATATGGTTAGTTTATTTGGTTCGTCTAAAGAATTTGTGGGTGATTTCACTAAATTAAAACGTCGGATTCAGCAGTCAAATTCAAAAGTCGGATTCAGAAAGTATGCATGCCTCTTTTAAGCAAACTTCTTTTACCCCGCTCTGTAAATATGTACCCTATATGCTGCAAAGTTTCAGAGTATGGATAAATGGGTTAAAATAATTCGCCGGTAATTTCTTAAGAATTTAAATTAGAATAAGCAGCAATTGGTACGCGCAGCATAAACTTAGAAAGTTGCACGTTTCTGAGCTAGCCCACAAATTATTTAAACGAACCGTTTAAAGAAAGCGTCAGTTACCTAAAACAGAATGTGCTTGAGACAAAATAAAAGGTACCTTAACGAAACCCTGGCTGCTAGCTGAACAGTTAAAAAAACTAATCGTTAACGGACTCATCCTCGCTGCTATTTGGATATTCGATGGAATTGCCCGAGGTAAAATTTAAGTTAATTCCGTTATTTAGCTGGTTATATAACCGGGCTT
This sequence comes from Bdellovibrionales bacterium, assembly GCA_031427535.1. GTDB lineage: Bacteria > Bdellovibrionota > Bdellovibrionia > Bdellovibrionales > Bdellovibrionaceae > Pseudobdellovibrio. The sequence continues at coordinate 4,071 of JANPNP010000354.1, forward strand.
CGTTTTGCTGGCCAATTATTTCAGCAGGGATGCGGGTTGGTAAGGTGTGGGTTGGTCCAAACAGCACCACTTTAAATAACAAAACTGCAATAAGAGTCAAAGCCCCTAAGGTGGCGAAAAGACGTACAGTTTGGTATTCTTTGTTTTTTGCGTGCTTCTGTTCCATAGTTATTCCGCGTAATCCCTTTCCAAGAACAATGTAAAAAGCATAAAGTAAGCCAAATGAAAAAGAGCCTAAAGGGGACCGAATGACTCATACTGAATTAGCAAAAAAAATTGATGCTATTTGCCATTTGAAAGGTGACTTTTTACTTCGAAGTGGGACCCGCTCCACGGAATATTTTGATAAATACCGCTTTGAATCGCAACCTAAATTACTCAAAGAAATTGCTGACCAGCTTAAAGCATTTATTCCTGCAGGGACCGAAGCCCTAGCCGCTTTAGAAATGGGTGGAATTCCTATAGGTACCGCCCTGTCCTTAGCAACCGGAATTCCGTGCGCATTTATTCGGAAAGAAGCTAAAGCCTATGGCACGTGCCAATTCGCTGAGGGTTTCGACGTTAAAGGAAAAAATTTATGTCTTATTGAAGACGTGATTACCTCAGGGGGTCAAGTTCTGTTAAGCACAGTAGACTTGCGTGCCTCGGGGGCTATCGTGGAAAATGTGCTTTGTGTTATTAACCGTGGCGGGCCTGAAGCCGCAGCCAAGCTGAAAGAAAAAAACTTATTGCTGCGCAGTTTGTTCGTGCGCGGCGACTTTCTTTAAAACGTGGCCAACCAAATACAATGAACCCGTCACTAAAACAATGTCATTAGCGGTTGCCTTTGCAGCAACCGCGTCCAAACAATCAGCAACATAAGCACTACTAAAATTTGATAATTCTAGAAATTTTTCAGAGTATTCCGCTAAAGCTAATCCTTTAAATGGAGTTTCAGTTAAGCACAAAATGCAATTTCGAAGCGACACTAACCGCTGTAGTATTTGCGCCGCATCCTTATCTTTACCAATGCCAACGATCACATAAATATTTTCCCACGAAAAATCACCTAAAAGTTGCAACAGGCTATCGGCCCCGTGCGGATTGTGATCACCAGACACATAGGTTGCCGCCTTCATACGTGGCCACCGAATCTGTTGCATCCGTCCCTGCCAATCCACCTCAGCTAATGCGGTAAGCGAAAGTTTTGGATCAAATCCCAATTTTTCGAAAACTGTTAATGCCGTTGCGGCATTTTCTGCTGCTCGCTGACCAAGTAAATTCAAACGTCCACTACCCCACTTGGTGTGCAAAACATAAGTTGCTGCACAACCTAGGTCTTTGCTGCGCATTTTTTCTAAACTGACAGCACAAGCCTGGTACCAAACAGAATTTGTATTTTTCTGAGTTTCAATCTGTAAATTGCTAAGCTCAGTTGGTAACGGATGGTGCACGACCAAGTTACCCGACTGAATAATACCAAATTTATTTTTCGCAATAGAAAGTAAATCATGACCTAAAATATTCATGTGATCTAAAGATAAAGCAGTCACCACCGAAGTCGCATGCGGAATTGCATTTGTTGCATCAAAGGTACCACCTAAACCCACTTCGAAAATAACGTAATCTAACGCTTTAGCCCGTGTGTCTGAAAAAAAATAATCAGCCGCCATTAACGTCAATGCTTCAAAGTGCGTTAGCTCAAATTTTTCAATGCCTGCTAAATTTCGTTGGTACAGTTTTACAAATTCATTTTTAGAAATTTGTTTACGGTTCACGCGGATGCGCTCGGTGGTATCAATTAAGTGCGGCGAACTGTAAAAGCCTACCGATTTGCCTGCTTTGACCAGCAATGATTCTAAAATGGCGCACGTACTACCCTTGCCGTTAGTCCCTGCCACAACAATAATTTTTTTTGCATCAATTAACGAAAACCAACTTGAGTCTGCTAGCGCTCGCTTTATTTTCTCGTCGCTTGATCCCCGCGGCGCCACCCCCGAACCGCCCGGAGTGTAACCTTTCACCGACACGAACCGTCTAATGAATGTCACGTCCACCAGGCACCTGTATC
>JANPNP010000355.1:0-3264 GCA_031427535.1 Bdellovibrionales bacterium
CATTTCTGCTAAGCTGTGACTTCGATTGCTGAAACAATTTCTTTTATAATATCATCTTGTTTCAAGCCTTCAGCCTCGGCCTCGTAAGTTAATATTAATCGATGACGTAAAACTTTAAATATAATTGCTTTAATATCTTCAACTGTTACAAAGCCACGACCGCGAATAAACGCGTGGGCTTTAGATGCCCTGATTAAACTAAGGCTTGCACGCGGCGAACCACCTACGGCAATCAATTTTTCGATCCGACCTAGGCCGTATATTTTAGGTTCACGGCTAGCCATAATTAAATCGACAATATAATTTTTAACTTTTTGATCGACGTAAATTTGATCAACCACTTGAATGGTCTTTAACAGCTGTTCTTTAGAAATTACTGTTTGTATTTGTGGTTTATCCAGCGACCCCATTCGAGAAATAATTTCTAGCTCTTCGGTTTTCGTAGGATATGTCACATTTATCTTAAACATAAAGCGGTCCATCTGTGCTTCGGGTAACGGATACGTCCCCTCTTGCTCTAGTGGGTTTTGCGTAGCTAAAACTAGGAATGGATTGTCCAGCTTGTAGGATTGATCACCAATCGTTACTTGCTTTTCGGCCATAGCTTCAAGTAATGCTGATTGTACTTTGGCCGGCGCTCGATTGATCTCGTCAGCTAAGACAATGTTTGAAAATACGGGACCTTTTTTTGCCGTGAATTCTCCAGACTTAGGATTAAAAATCATGGTCCCAATCAAATCCGTTGGCAAAAGATCTGGCGTAAATTGAATGCGCTGAAATTGTAAGGATATTGTTTGCGCTAACGTCGAAATAGTTAACGTTTTTGCAAGGCCTGGAACACCTTCCAGCAGAATGTGACCACCTGTCAAAAGCCCCATTGTCATGCCTTCAATCATTTCGCGCTGACCGACGATAATTTTGTTCATCTCGTTCATCATTTGTGTCACAAAAAGGCTTTGGTCTTTGACAGCCTGATTCAAAGCCAGAAAATCGTTTTCTGCCATGTATTTCTCCATATTTCGCTTGGTGTAGGAACTAAATTATTGTGTCACAACCTGTCTTGATTTCAACCTAATCTAAATGCAAAGTAATCCTCTATGCGGACCTTGACTCAAGTCTGGGTATTTTTTGTTTCCCTGACGCTTACATTATTAATTGTTGGATTTCAGCTCAAGGGCCGCCTTGGGCTATTTCTTAGTTTCTTGTTCAGCTTATTTTTAATTTATATTATTTTGCACCGCGGGGTTTTACTTTTTCAAAAACAGCTGTCATACAAAGAACTATTGGGCTCTGACACAACGGGTTTTTTAAAGCTGTTAAACTTGGCGAAAGAGCAATATCAACTTGGACCACTGCACTTATTTTTTTCGCCAGATGCTACTGCCCCCCTAGTTTGGCGCGATTACCCAGACCAAGGATTTATTGTACTAAATGAAAATCTGTTACACCATTTGTCAGACGGCGAAAGAAATATATTGTCTCATTTTCTATTGTCCCATTTAAAATTAAGACCAACGTTTAGACCCCGACTACTTTCTGTTTTTGAAATGGGATTTTTGCATTTGCAATTTATTTTCGCTCCCATCATGAGCTTTATAGCAACTTTCTTTCGCTATCCAAAATTTTATCTTCAAGCTGATCTATTAAGTTTGCAAAACAGCAAAGCTTCTAATTACGAGTTCGGATATTTTTTAAAGAAACTGCATGACTTTGAGTTTCACAGGTCTAAAACGTTGCGCGGGGCTGAGTACTTTTCGGTGCTGACAGCGGCTAACCACACTTGGTTAAAAAGTTTTGGACAACCTAGTTTAAACAAACGATTTTTAACAGTTATGGGTTTTGTACCCTGATCTACATTACGAAAAAGGAAATACATGAGCACAACAACGGAAACAGAACCGCAGAAACTAGAGGCTTCATTTTCAATGCTAGTGATGTCTATCGCGTCCAGTGCATTGATGTCGCTGGGCTTATCGCCAGATCCTACAACCGGAAAGCCAGAACCTGACAAGCAGGTGGCCCGGTTTAATATCGATTTGCTTGTCGTATTAAAGGAAAAAACAAAAAATAATTTAAATACAGAAGAGCAAGATCTGCTAACTCACATTTTACAAGATCTGCAGCATAAGTTCTTGCAAATGAAATAACTGAACACATATTTATAAAATCCAGCGAAAGGCCTTTTATGAAAATTTGGACTATTTATTTATGTTTTTTTTCCATTATTACAGTAACTTCGTCATTTGCACCCGCGCAGAATTTAACGAAAACACTGCCGACACTTAAATTGTCTGATCCCCTACCAGCAAATTTATTTGTTGAATTGGCAAAGGCGATTAATCCGGCGGTTGTAAATATTTCGACTTCGGTTATTTCTAAGGGTCGTAGAGCCCAGCAAGATCCAATGTTAGAAATGCTAGAGCAGTTTTATGGCCGGCCGTACCCTGACTACAATGAACCCGGAAAGCCACAGCGGATGGGCTTAGGTACCGGATTTATTATTCGCGAAGACGGCCTGATTGTAACAAACAATCACGTTATTCAAAATGCTGATTTAGTCGAAGTCCAATTATCTGAAGGCTCAGATATTCGCTATAAAGCTACAGTTATTGGAAGCGATGAGCGCACAGACTTAGCCTTAATTAAGATCGAGCCAAAAGAAAAATTAACTGTAGCAAGCCTTGGCACCAGCAAAGATGTCGAAGTAGGCGAATGGGTTGCAGCTTTTGGTAACCCCTACGGCCACGGACATTCGATGACAAAAGGAATTATTTCTAGCAAAGGCCGCGCCATTTCAGAAATAAATAAAATTCCACTTTTACAAACTGATGCTTCGATAAACCCAGGTAATTCCGGCGGACCGCTGGTTAATTCAAAAGGACAAGTGATCGGCGTAAACGCAGCAATCGATGCCAGGGCCCAAGGAATTGGCTTTGCTATTCCTATCGATGAAGTGAAAGCCATAATCCCGCAGCTAGAGCAGCGCGGAGGAATTCGTAAAGGTTATCTAGGAATTAATCCGGGTGATATTGACGAAGCTGCAGCAAACTATTTAAATCTGCCAGAGACACGTGGTAGTGTTATTTTAGGAATGAATGAAGGGCCCGGAAAAAAAGGCGGATTAAAAATCTATGACATTATTACGGATGTAGATAATAAAAAAATTAAAAACTCGCGTGATCTGGTAGATACCGTTGCTGACCTAGAGCCCGGAAAAAAAGTAAAATTAAAAATTATTCGTAATGAAAAACCAAAAACGATCGA
>JANPNP010000356.1:0-1674 GCA_031427535.1 Bdellovibrionales bacterium
GGTGTAGACCGGGCGGTCGGACAGCGCCTGCATCGTCACGGCGGTGATGAACTGGGTCGCGGCCTGGGTCATGACCACCTGCACCGATGCGCCCGCCTTGACCAGGCAGCGCGTGAATTCGGCGGCCTTGTAACAGGCAATGCCGCCGGTCAGTCCCAGGATGATTTTTTTGCCAGCGATACCTTACGAATAACGTTGGCAATGCTGTCCAATTTCGTTTTTAAAACTGTTTCGTTCCAATCGGTTTTTTCACATTCCTGCCTACGATAACTACTTAGAGTGCTGCAGTAAGCTATGACTTCAGGCTTCGTCTTTTCGCTTAGGGGTAGATACGTAAAGTCTTCACGATTTTTGTCGTGAACTGTATCAAATAAGTTTTCTACATTGTAAGTCATTACTGACACTTCCGCGAGGTCGTTTTTCCTAATTTTTTCTTCGGATGTTGGTAAAAATTCTGTAGCGGGGCTGTTTGGACTAGCCGTTTTGCAACCGCTTAAAACTATAAATTCCGCAGCCAACAGTAGTCCTAACAAAAGCTTAATTGTCGTGTGTATATTTTTCATGTTACGACCTTATTCGAAGTTTATTTTTAGCGCTAGTTGATACTATTACTTCTGCGCTGTGATATAGCTTTACGTGCTACTAAATTGCGACGCGGGAGATTTCATGAGCCTTTATAAGATAACATTAATAATCTTATTTTCTACTTCAGTAAATGCGCAGCAGCCAGGTCAGCAGGCTGATCAAGCTGCGTCAGCAGCACCGGTTGCTGCTGGCACTGTGACGGCCAACCCGACACTGTCTGAAAATTTACCAAAGGCTTTTAGTATTTCTTTATTTAGTTTAGGGGGTTTTAGCGACAAGCAGTTCCGCAACGCTGATCCATCGATGGAATTTTTTGATAATTACGTATCTTTTAACTATAAAATTAACAACGATTTTAGAATTTCGGCAAGACCGGCATTTGGCTACAGCACAGCTGGTAAAAATGAAAATGGCGCTGAAGTTACAGATAAAATTCGAACTCGCGATTTTTCCTTGGTTGCAAAGTTTAGTAATCTTCTGGAAGACACATTGTCTGCTAAAGCTGAACTTGCAAATGCATTTCGCCTCTATTTTCCAACAAGTGATTCTTCAAGAGATACCGGAATGATCGCCCGATTGCGGTACGAACTAGAAGGCCGATACAACTTTCAAAAGTCGAGCAACTTTCGCTATTACGCCAAACCTAGTTATTATTTCCAGCGGTTTACATTTATTCCTGATAATTCTAATCCTAAAAAACCAAACGCTGTAAGGACCACCAGCAAATTAGACCTTGAGCACGGCGGCGAGTTTAGTTTTGAAATGAACTCATATTTTGCAGCAAAGCCTGGTTTTGAAATCCAAGAAAAATGGTCTAATAGTTCAGATGCTAATAAAAAGCCTGAGGTTCATTCGACAACTATCCGAACTGGATTCGGAGTTGAAGTTCGTCCCTCACGCAGCGTGAGCTTTACTGTATCAATTAATGATACACGCGATCTTATTGTAACGAATAAGTCTCCCGAGACTGGTTACACCCTTATGACCAATATCGCTATGTACTAAAAGTCCTCGGGAAGCCTAAAAAGACAAGACTTATCATTCCATAAAAATTCTAACTCGCAGGCGCGTAGGGCAATGCCAGGGCCG
>JANPNP010000357.1:0-12787 GCA_031427535.1 Bdellovibrionales bacterium
CTGCACTAACCGATCTTTTTGCAAAAGTTCACGCGATACGTTTAGCGATAAATCATTTGAGTCGACCAAACCTTTGACGAAGCGTAAGTACGGCGGAAGCAAATCCTTGCAGTTTTCCATAATGAAAATGCGCTTAATATAAAGACTTAAGCCAAATTCGTAATCTTTTGTCTGGTAGTCGAACGGTTTTTTGGAACCAAAATATAACAGTCCGGTGAATTCGGTTGTTCCTTCGGCCTTAAAATGTAAGTGCTTAGCAGGCGGCTGCCAATCGTGAGTTAAATGGTGATAGAATTCTTTGTATTCTTCAGGTTTAATTTCAGCTGGCGTGCGAAGCCACAAAGCCTTTTGACTATTTAGTATTTGCTCTTCTAATACAGTTTCTTTTTCTTTTTTAGTTTCAACCATCATCTTAATAGGCCATGCGATAAAGTCGCTGTACTTTTTTACTAGGTTTTTTAAAGTCCATTCGTCAGTAAAGTCTTGAACTTTTTCTGGTGTACCATCTTCATTTTTTAATTCTTCCAGTTTTTTTAAGTGTAACGTTATGGTTGTCCCATGACCGCCTAGCCGTGGATTAGTCTCGGTCGTGTAATTTCCATCGCCAGTCGATTCCCAGACCGTGCCAATCGTAGTCCCTGCCTTTTGAGTATGTAAGGTTACCTTTTCCGCGACCATGAAGGACGAATAAAAGCCAACGCCAAATTGGCCAATCAGTTCTGGTTTTGATTTCATTTCTTGATTCATTTTCGCAAAGGCCTTTGTCCCGGATTTTGCAATGGTTCCAATAAATTCAGTAACCTCTGACGTAGACATGCCTATGCCGTTGTCAATAATCTGCAATGTGTGATTTGCAGCATCAGCAACTAGTCGAATTTCAAGCGGGTTTGCAACGTTTGCAAGGCTAGCATTTGTTAAGCTTTCAAACTTTAATTTATCAAGCGCGTCTGATGCGTTCGATATCAACTCGCGAATAAAAATTTCTTTTTGTGAGTAAAGCGAGTGGACCACGATATCCAAAAGCTGTTTAATTTCGGCATTAAAACTTTGGGTTGTTTTAGACATAGAAACTCCGTAGGTGTACGTTGAGCTTAAGATCTACCGTTTGCATGTGATGTTAGTCAAACCACTGCTTAACTTTTCGATATTGGCGCTGTTTTTAATGAAAACCTGCCCAGGTTTACAACAAAATAATCATTCCTTGCAGTGACATGAATAGAAACGCGCGGTAATCTATCAAGTCGCTTTTTAGAAGACAGGGTTACAATGTTTCAAGATTCACTTACATTGCAGGAAATTTCACAGCTTCGCCACCCCAGCGAAAAAGTTTTACTATCTGAAAGTTTTCCCTACGAAACTGCTTTACAACTTATAGAAGAAGGACAATTTAGCCACGCAAACGCAGAACTTGATCTATCCCCGTTAGCACGCATTGAAATGGAATTTGGCATCCAGGGTACGCCGAATTACCGCGTTGTTGAAATAACCGAGGCATCGGCTTCGGGGCCAATTACAATTTCCTGTTTGGATTGTGAGCAAGATGGAATAGTAACCTGCCCGCATCAGTGGGCTTCGTATGTTTTACTGTGGCAAGTGCTGACCGTTAAGTTACCAGAGATAAAACATCCAGACCTGCAGCAGCTATCAGATAAGCTTAAAAGATTTCTTTTTACGCGTGACAGTACTGAAAGCTTAAAGACCGCGTCAGAATTTGCTGACGTAGGACTTGATTCTATCAGTTTATATTTAAATGAATTCCCGCTACTAAATGGGACGAATCTGGCTGGCCTTTTAAAACAAGAAGTTTTCAGATACAAACCCCGCGATGTTTCAAAAGATAAAGAAGTGACGTCGCACTTACTTTTCGATTTACCCGAAGTTTTTCGTAAGAAACTAATGGCCTATTCCGAATACTACTTTAATGAAATCAATAAGCAAATGCGCTTAGCCGATATTGTTAATTACAACTTTAGTAATGGCATGCAGATCAGTGCCCGCGAAATTTTACGACATCCACTACACAAAAAAGTTTCCCTAGATTTACTGCCACAAAGTAAATTGCACACCGCAATTATATCAAAGTGGCCTTTAATCCAGACCGCAAACGGAACTTTTGTCAGTCAGGCCGAAGTTGAGCTTGAAGAAATTGTTCAATCCTTACTAGCGCGGGTAGCTGAAGCGTACAGACGCGGTCAAATTACACTTTATCTTCAAGGTCAGCCGTCAGCCACGACGGCAATGAAAATTACAAGTTTAGAATTTAATCCACCCCAGGAACTTGATTGGCGAGCCGAATTTACAGAACGAAGTGACGCTGAACTTGAAACCGAATTTAAACTATTATGTTTCAGAAAAGAGCCTTTAACATTTTATCATTCGTTTGCAGTTGAACCCAAAAGTGGAACTGTAATTGTTCACCCATGGTTTCAAGAATTTAATTTACTTCAAGAAAAGTTATCGAAATTGCCAGAGCCTTTGCTGATCAGAAATCCGGATATGCCCACCGTGAACGTATTCGGCGAGTTTGCAACAAAAACTGTGCTAAATTATTTAAGATCCCGGTTTATTCCCGTAAAGATCAGCGGTGAATCCCGCCAGGTGCCTGAAAACCAAAGTGCGACAGAAATACGGCTTAACGAAAACGGAACATTTTATATTCAACACGAAGCCCGCGTCTTAGGCCAAAAGAATTTAGTTCGTAAAGGTTGGAGCTCAAATTCAAATTCAAATTTACTTTTTCAAACGTTGTCGCAGGGCTTGTCGTCGATTTTAAAATCGGATGCAAAAGACTTAGCAGCACGAACTTTAACTAAACGGGAATGGGACTTAAAGCTTCTAAAAAACTTAGGAATTCTTCAGTATATTGTTCTAGAAACCTTGTCCGTGCACTTTACAGCATTCTTAACTGATGGAACTGCAGTTAAAAAAGAAAATCTTTTTACTGCTCTGCATGGACGAATTCATCAGTTGTTAATCGTTGGCCCCGGTTTTTCATTTGTGCAAGGGACCGCTTTAAACCAGCTTTGCTCAGCCCCCGTCTTAAAATGTTTTGAAGATTTCATTGCACATATTTTTAAATCCATTCACGCCAGTGAATCCTATTATTCCGAAAGTGGCGAAGTTATCCTTGAAGCAGTCGTTCAGCGCGAATACCGTGTGATATTTGAATTACTGAAACAATTGGCACTGGTAACTGGCGGTGAAATTTTTAAAAGGTCACGAACGTCATTGCTGCCAAAAATTTCAAATGACAAAAATGAATTTTTCTTCCCGACCGGAAATGCAGAAAAACCCACGAACCTGCAAGAAAGTTTAGAATGCCTACAGGCATTGGTACCTTTCGGATTTAAATTATTTTACAAGGACCAACCACTTCAAGAATTAAATGAAGACGAATTTCATGTTGATTTTGTATTAGAAACAGATCGCGATCAGAAAATGTTTAATTGGTTTGAGCTAAATCCAAAGTTCTTCCTACGCGGTGAAGAAGTTAACCCAGACCAAATTCTTAATCTTGGCGGCGGCGGAGTTATCGAATACGCCGGAAAATTTTATTTGGTCCCGCAAAAACAAATGCCTTCTTTAAAAAGACTTGAAAGATTTTGGCAGCGCCTGCAAAACGGCAAAGCTGACACGTTGACTAAGAAAAACGGTGATAAGATCTTTAAGCTTCCGCGAAATCAAACGCTTGAGCTTTTATCCTTACGTGCCTCGGGTGTGGGTTTACGCGGTGATCACGAATGGAAAAAGCTTTGTGATTTTTATGACAATCTAGGATCGCATACGCCAACAATTGAAATTCCGGCGACTGTTAAAGGTTTACTTAAACCTTACCAGGTTCTTGGGGTGCAATGGCTGCGGGATCTTTACGAACTTCGTTTGGGCGCGCTGTTAGCAGACGACATGGGTCTTGGAAAAACAATACAGACCTTAACTTTTTTAGAAATACTTCGCCAGAAAAATGAATTGGGACAAGTTCTAATTGTGGTTCCGTCGTCTTTGATATTTAACTGGCAACAAGAAATCGAAAAGTTTACACCGGGCCTGCCATTTATGATTTTTGCTGGAAAAAATGCCGATGCACTTTCGAAAAAAATTGGTAATGGTGACCAAATGCTGGTGATCACCACCTATGGCCTGCTCATGGAGCACGGCGATTTTTTAAGTCAGTACAAATGGCGTGTTGCCATATTTGATGAAGCCCAGAATTTAAAAAACATGACAACTAAACGAACCAGCTCGGCCCGGGCGCTTCACGCGCACTTTAAAATTTGTTTAACCGGCACACCCATGGAAAACCATTACGGCGAATTCTATTCGTTAGTTGATTTACTAGTTCCTGGTAGCCTTGGACATGTAGCCGAATTTCGTCGAAAATTCGTCAACACGGATATGATCACCTATGAAGAAATGAATGACCTTAAATTAAAAATTAAACCTCTGCTACTAAGACGGAACAAAAAAGAAATTTTATCAGAGCTTCCGGAAAAGCAAGAAACTAAAATCAGTATTGCCTTTGAAGAAAAGCAAAAAGAAATCTACCGCGACATTGCACTTTCCTATAACCAGCGTGTGAAAGATACGATCGAGGCCAACGACACTGCCAGTGGCAAAGCCAGTGTGCAGTTACAAATGCTAACTGCTTTGCTACGCTTACGACAGGCGTGTTCAGATCCAGGGGCATTACCAAACGTAAAGTATCCGCACGTGCCACCCAAATTAAGTACGCTACTAGAATCAATTTCCGAAATTGTTGAATCTGGTGAAAGTGCGCTGGTATTTACGCAGTTTTTGCAAACGCTGGAACACACGGCTAAAATATTACGTGAAGCCAATATCCCCGTTTACGTACTGCATGGGGCCGTTCCAACGAAGCAAAGGCAATTGATTTTAGCCGAATTCAACGGAAATTCTAAAGGTGCTGTTTTATTGATGACGCTTAAAACTGGCGGCGTAGGTCTAAACTTAACCAAAGCAAGTTACGTTTTTCACTTAGAACCCTGGTGGAACCCTGCGGTCGAAAACCAAGCTTCAGACCGCGCCCACAGGCTGGGACAAACCAAAGCCGTGCAGGTTTTCAGATACATCATGCACGAATCTTTAGAAGAAAAAATTGAGCTTCTGAAGCACCGTAAAGGAAATAAATTCTTAGCCTTACTTGATACAGCTGAAAAAGTTAAAGACATCGAAGCTTCTAGCGGCGCACTTTCAAAAGAAGATTTTAATTTGCTGTTAGGGATTAAATCTTGAGTTAAGACTAATGATGTCCAAATTTAATTCAACATTTTTACTTACTGCTCTATTGTCATTCTCTGTTGCTACGGCCGACCAAAAACCGTATATCATCAGCGGCTTTGACGATGTGTTACGCCAAGCGGAAAACACGGGTTTGATCAAATCTGCACTTAAAATTCTTGAAGATGACAAGGGCTTTACTGGGATGCCCGAACTGTACCATGCGATTTCTAAAAACGAAGTTGTGCCAAAGTTTGTTATAGTCAGTGCGATTTCAAATTGGTTTGATATTCGAATTGAAAAATTCCTAGCAGCGTCCAACTACCCGCAACATCAAAGATACTTACGAAACTGGTTAACGGAATGGTCCATCGAATCGTTTAAAATGAAGAACATAACTGAAATTATAAATGCAAAACCCAATCGAAATTTTATTTTTGTCTTTGATAATTCTGATGCCAGCATCGAAATTTCTGAAAAAATAATGCAGCAGTTTTCAAAGCAAGTCGTCGCCATATATCTACGAAAAGTACAGAATAAGAAAGTGCCGTCAGTAGTTTTTGAATTCTACACCGCGTTCGATATCGCGTTACATGAATTTGAAAGTGGAAGGCTATCGAAGGAACATGTGCTGAAAGTCGGCCAGGCGCTAGTCAACGAACGCAATCTAGAATCTATAATTCCTGATTATGCGATTTGTCCCTTAAATTACGAACCCTGTTGTAATCGCTCATTAGCTATTAAAGATATTTGCATCAAAGTGAGGCTCCATCTTCAATTGCATTGCAAGCAAAGAGCAAATAGCGATCACACTAGAAAATAATTATTTGGAGCTTGCAAGCTCGGACGAATTTTGAAAGCCCTTAGCGAATACGCTGGGTTTTGGTTGCACTTAAAACCAGTTCCTTTTGTTCTGCTAGTTTTCCTCCTCTGAAACTATGCATCTTATAAGCTGCATAGTTTCAGAGGAAGAAAACTCAACGTGCTACGAAACTAATTCAAACGTTGTAGTTTTGGATTTCGCCGTGAATGATCTGCCAGTATCCTTCTGATTTATCCAGCACGCACGTTAGTCGAAGCTGTGCCCCCACAGCGGTGTACAAGGTCCCACCAAAAGTAGCTAAGTGGTCATCGACCAATATAAGCTCGTCGCTGATGATGGCATGAAGTGGAAAATTTAGTTCTTCCATATCATTGGCGTAGTAAGTCGAAACCTCTTCTTGGTTGCCTTCGCGTACGGCGTCGAAAAAGTTCTTCATAAATTGACTGACCTCGCAGCCTTGCTGTGAAGCACGGTTTGCGTCGATTGATTGATTTTCTGATTTAATAATTTCTAACATAAATCCTCCTGGATATTGATAAGGCTTGTGTTCAAGCCGGTATATAAACCTATAAGGCAATGACTGCGCCAATGTATTTCACGCGGCCAAAGTCTGGAAAACCTCGACGATCGAATTGGAAAACTTGACCTAGGTCCCGCAGGCGCTGGGGCATTGTGTATTGATATGAGGCGTTTTTTCTATAGTGTGTCGGTAAAGACTTATGAAAAAACAGATAGATACACGAAAACCCCAGATGTTCAAAGACGAGCTACCCGAGCAGGTTTTTCAAAAAGCCCGTCGAATTATAGATTTAAAAAATCTGGGCCCTGAATCCGAAAAAACATTTTTAAAGGCCGGAGTAAAAACGCCGGCTCAGCTGGTTAAGATGGGCTGGAAGAAGGCCATGATTAAATTGTGTAAGATTAGTCCTAAAAACAATCACTCGCTGTTTGCATACGCGGTAATTGGTGCCCTTCAAAATAAAATGTGGAACCAGATATCAGACGCAGACAAATTATCAGCGCGCGAATTTATGAAAAATTTACGGGATAAGGCAAAAAAGTAGTTCAGAACTTTTAGATTAATTAAAGTTGTGCATTCACTACGGCGCAAACTTGAAATTCGGCCTTGATTTAACTTATCTGACCATCTTAAACCCCACCGAAGGATGCGTAATGCCCTGCCGAAAAAAACCTAAATAATCGGAGTAACCAAAAACGTGACTGCACATCTTGATTATGGACAGTTTTGAACGTTGGACGCTACGGAATTTGCCAATGCCAGTGCTGGTGTACAAGCCACCCAACATATTTGTATTGTGCTCCAGAGAATTTCGCCATTGACAAAAAAGTGCCGACGCCGAATTACTGCCAGCCGCAATATTTTCGGCCACTAGGTTCTGAATGTGAAAAATAGTTCAGCGCCATCATATCTTGCGCGTGCCAGCGGGACGCAGTCACTGCACTTTTCGAATCGCTTATTGCACCACGACCGTTAGCTCTTCGATACAAATTTAGAAGATGGATCGTTAACTAGCACCTGAGACGATGCCGCAGTGGTTCCGGCGCTACAACTTGCTAGCACGACACCGACTATGATTACTAACGAAAATTTCAGAATAGTTTTACTCACTAACTACTATTCGGTCTGATGAATAAATCACTACATACAGTAAAATAATTTTATCGAAATGTCTGGCTTGAACGACTCGCTTGAATGTCAAAACTAAATCCTGATCTCGAGTTAAGAATAAGCTCCAATTCATTAGCTTCGGATTTATAATTCGTAACTTGCCCGCCTAATGTAACTCTTAAAAACAGATCCAAGATCATTCCGTTAGCTCAGATTATTACTGGATTAGTAATGTTTCGTAACACTCTAAATCACCAATTAGCGTTTTTCTTCATCGTAGTATTTCAACGAGTTTAGTTTTCTTTTAGCTAATATCTCTAGGCCCAAGATTCGCCTGACATAGGGTAATCGCGCTGGATTGAAAAAAGTATTGGCTTTTGCATCCTTGATCAATTGAGGCTTTAAAAAAGCGACGTAAGCAGGATTTCTGATGATGATAGGATTAGCCTCAGTTAACACATCACTAAAGAAGGGTTGGTAATTTTCCATGTGACAAACTTCTGATAGTTGATTTTGAAGTTGATGCATTCTTTTGTAGTGCAATCGAAAATCGGATTCAAAAACAGTTTTTACTTGCAAATAATCTTTCAAGCCTTCAAAAGTTGTTGTATTTTCACAAGCTCCGCTACAAGCGCCAAAATCTGGTGTTAGATAGCGGTCAAAATTTGGATTCCATTTTCCGATCCATTTCTGGCGAACAATCCCAGACCAAGCCGCACTTAATTTTCTGTAAGCTATGATGGCGTCGTCTTTACCTTTGACGTTTGACTGCAGTTTTAAAGCTGCCGCCAAATTATTTTCAGATCGTAACATATAAGATGCCGTCATTTGGCCCAGTAAATTTCCGGAAGAGTGGGCAAGATAGGCCACATGGTGAAAGGTCTCCAAACCCCGTTGTCCCTTCCCTAATTTTAGTTGTTGCAAGAAATATACAAAAGCATAATCGCGAAGGGTCAAATAATCTGGAATGGGTAAGTTAGAAAAAATTGCAAAACGGTCAATCGAACTTACATTGCGAGCATGCTCGATTTCGGATTGGATTACTGGATTACTTGAAAAATCAAAGTGATCGTAGTCGGATAGTTTTTCGATCCACGCCGCATCGATAAGTTCAAGTGCCGGATCATTTAAGCGGGCTTGAATCGAACTTGCATTCTTAAAATCTACACTTACTTTCATAAATTCTTTCACTAAGTGCTTACTGTTTGTCTCTGATGCGATGCCAGCCCCACGCCAACCTACATGCTGAGTTACAAGTTGCTGTACGTTTTGTTTAAAACTTACTTTTTTAAACAATTGAGCTTTTTCAAGACTTTTTAGATCAGTTAGCATTGCTTCGTGATGCTTTTCAATATTGCGATTTTCATCGAGCAGGTTAGGTAGAAAATAATACGCAGTTAGTATTCGGTCTGTTATCGGGACGATTGCGATCGTTAAAAATGAAAGGACTCCGAAAACAGATGTAATCAAGCGCAAGAATTGAAAATTGGATTTAGCCACAAAACCCCTATTGAAAATAGTAACTTACTGCTAATCGGAATGGCTCGGCTGATTCTTTAAAATTAGCTTTTTAAATGTTATATTTATCTACGCCTTAGGTCCTGGAATAAGAGTGGAGCAGACAAAGCCTACTTCGCTTTGTATTCCAATAACGTAAATTATTTTGCATTAACAGCCACATTATTTTTCTAAGCTCATTCACTATTAAACGTTTTCGATCACTTCAACATGACCGACTTCAGTGCCTACCCAGTTATTTAATTTCGTGGGCATTGCTGGTTGCAATCCCGCCCACTTTTGCACCAGATAATCAAACGCGTGTTCAGAACCCCGGTGGGAACCATCGTGGCATTTGACTAAAATAGAAAGTTTTTTCTCGGGGAAAACTCCGGCAACAACACCTTCAGCTCCGCCTTTAACTAAAATGCGGCGTGCATTTTTAACCATAATGCGCGTGCAGTAATCGGCCGTACCTGAAGTTAGAACTGGGTTGGCTTTGAAAGCTTGCACAACAAGGCCCGCAGTTGATGACGGATCTGCCAAAGCCTGAGCTGCCATTCTGGCAAAGGCTTTACTCATTTTATGAAAACTAACCATAAAGGCGGGAATCGAACACCCATCTATGCCATAATTCATCAGCTGGCAGTCAAATTCATTTTCTAAAACCGTTTTCAATTTTTGCTGAAGTGGGTGATCTATTAAATGATACCCTTCAAAAGGTAATTTTAGATGGGCGCAAACAGAAAGAAAGCCAGTGTGTTTGCCAGAACAATTGTTGTGAATAGCACAGGGCTTTAATTTATTTTCATGCATGAAATAGCCGGTTTCGGCATCGCCCGGCCAGTGGGTTCCGCACCGAAGTGCTGTATAATCTAATCCTAGTTTTTCTAACCACGCCGTCACCCGGTCCGTATGCTGTAATTCGCCCGCGTGCGATGCTGACGCCAATGCCAGATGTGTTAAATCTAAATTTAAACTTTCAATCGCGCCCGATTTTAGTAACAAGTAGGATTGAAACGGCTTAATCGCAGAGCGCGCGAAAAAATCGAAGTCATCCGTTGTATTAAACAAAACATTTCCGTCAGCGGTTTCCACTCGGGCGTGCACCCGGTGTGTGCTTTCAATTAATCCTCCGCGACGAATCTCTACTTTTAGCATGCTGTAGCGTAGCTGCTGTTTACTGCAGAAATCAATGTGCATTTCAAACGTTTAGGAAATAATTGTGCGTAGATGCTTCAATAGTAATTGGCGACTGTTAGAAAAAATTAACTAATTTTTAACCTGATTTCAAAGTTAATTCACTTTTTTCTTAAACGCTGGACGCGATAACCCTGCGCTTGTAACTTAGCAACAAGGCCTGTGGGACCAACCACATGTGCTACACCCACAACAACAAATGTATCGCCCCTAATAAGCGAAGCTTGCAGCTTCGTTAACCACTGATTCGTGCGCTTTAAAAGTGTTGTGGCTAATCCTTTTCCAACACACTTTGCCAGATACTTTTGTATGCCGGTATCATCGCCCTGAAGATAGGAATGTTGAGCATGGTTGATACAATCAAGTTGAAATGCTATGGGGTTTTTAAACTGTAACATCTTTTCAAGATCTTCTGCCGTCATCGCTTCATTTGAATCCAAAATTATTTGCGTGCGATCATCTAAAAATAGAATACGCTTTTGTTTTTCCTGTGCTTGCCGCAGTAACGTCAGATCTATACCACTTTGGAAATCATACAGCGGGTCAGAACCACCAGGATTTAAGCTTTCCATCATTTTTTGACTAAATAAAGTGGATATAACGGCGGGTGTGTACGCATTAAGTTTTTCCACCTGTTGCTGCCCAAAAATCTCGGTTAGTTTTAAGTAAGATTTTGCTGAAATATTTTTATCAAGCGAATTACCTTTGGTGTACCGTACCATTTTCCTTTGCAGTGCTAACTGCTCGGCTGTTATCTCGAAGGGATCGCCTTCTGCTATAAAAAGTTTGGCTGCGTCGGCACGCTCAAAAATTTTAGTGGGATATGAACTTAATGGAATTCCAATATGCATACTACCTAGCAAGTAAGAAACTGCACCGTCTTTTTCAAGTTGATAAAAAAATGCATTTGGTTGTCTGTAATTTGCATTAACAAAGTTAGGTATGTCAGCCTCGGACACCGTTCCTGACATGAAAATAAAAAGCAGCATAAGTGTTTTCATAGTTGATTTCGATGCGAGATACGGGCCTTGTCACTTGCATTCAGCGACTTATTACCAACTAAACCATGTCAATGTTCCTGTGCGTAACCAAAAATGGCACCAAATCTCAATATGAGATCTTTGTAAAGTGCAGCCGACTGATTATTCTAATCTTCAAATTATTGCACAAAGGTAGCGTAGGATAAAATACCTAGACAGTTCTTCAGCTATTTTCTGCAAGCTGATCCTACTGAATTACAAATATCACATTTATTCTGACAGTAATTTTTTGAGAAAAAAATTTAATTTATAAAAGCCTAATCAAACTTTGATCGTTTTTGCTAATTTTACCAAAAATAAAAGTTATAAAAATCAATGACTTAACTTTCCAATTTTTGGCTACTTACTTGCTTTGGATTTAGCTGGAGGCATTTAAATGAAAATAAATTTTACCAGCGTACTGATTTCTGTAAGCGTTTTAACTTTACTGACTGCTTGCGGCCAATCCGGAATGCTTATGAGCTCTAAAGCCTCTAGCTCTGACGGATATCTAACATCCAGGGCACTAGCAAACGATCCCTCGCTAATTAATGACTCTGAACTCGAAACACCAGCGCCTACACCTACAACGGATCCGGTAGTTACTATGCCGGCACCAGTCCCTATTCCTGTAGATACAACGCCAACACCTGATCCTATCGTCGCCGTCCCTACTCCCGTACCGGTGGATACAACACCGATACCAAGTACTCATGTTTGTTCAGAGTTTTTAGGTAACACTCATGCAGTTGTCATGTCAGGTGCTGACGACGTTTCTGTTGTTGGTCTTTCAGGTAGTCGCACGATTGCGGCGGCAAATAATTTAAATGTTTTTGCGGTTTCTGGCAGTCTTACTGTACATTCTGCAGTAAACGTCAGCGAACTTCGCGCTATTAGCGGAACTGTTTTTGTGAACGCGCAGACTGTGCAGATCATGTCCGGAATATCCGGTACAGTTTGTTTAAGCGCAAATCATGTTGGAGAAATTTCGGCGGCTTCGGGCACGACGCATATTAAGGCAAATAGTATGGATTCGTTAAGCGTGACATCGGGAACGACTCACCTTTATGGAACACGAGTATTAAAAGTTCACACCAACAGTGGCCGCATCTGTTTGCATGACGGCGCACAGGTTGTTAGTGTTGGCAGAAGCTCGGGAACAGTATCAGATAATTGCGCTGATAACTAATTAGCAGTCATGTTACCAGTCACGCAGTAGTTACTGCGTGCAAACGAAATCTGAAGACGCTAAAGTTACCAAAGATGCTTTCATCTTTTGAATAATACGTACTGATTTTAATTGTTGTGTCGTTTTATCATATTCTAAAGTCATAACCGCGCGCATTTTTAACATTTTTAATTCAGGCTGGTTGCCATTTTGCG
>JANPNP010000358.1:0-3614 GCA_031427535.1 Bdellovibrionales bacterium
CTACATGCCCGCGAATAAAGAATACCGTTGTACCTATATAAAAAATTGGCTTTTAGTTAAAATGGTCTGGAATTTAGAAATGACCCACAAGGAAGCAACTGCGATTAAAGAAATTATTGCTGAAGAAAATTGTAATCCGCAACAGTTCCAAATTACCCAAGGTGAAATCACCGAGCAGCAAAAGTTTTTTAAAAACAATTTAGCTTTGTGCCCGAAGACTCCACCAGTTGAGTAAGCAACTGTTATTACAGGCGGAGTAAGCTATTATTTAATTAAATGTTTTTTAAAAAACTCGATCGTATTGCCGATTTCTAAAATTTGATTTTCTTTTTTACTAGATCCGTGACCCTCGTCGGCAAAAACGATCAGCTGACTTGGGATTTTCTTTTTATCCAAAACCTGTTGTATTTGCACGGCTTCACCAACGGGAACACGCGGGTCATTTGCCCCTTGAATAATCATCAATGGTGATTTCACGCGGTCAACATAGGTGATTGCAGACAGTTTCATTAACGCATCCTTGTCTTTAACGGGATCCCCATATTCAGAAATGCGTAAAGCTCTGCGGTACGGTGCCGTGTTGTTTAAGAATGAAACTAAGTTGCTCATTCCAACTAAAGCAACACCGGCCTCATACGCGCCTGCAAAACGGGTCATTGCCATAAACGTTGAATACCCGCCGTAGCTCCAGCCCATGACGCCCACCGCAGGGGCCTCACCCAGTTCATTCTTCCAGTTTTTCTTAATCCAGATTGCTGCGTCTTCGATATCCGTCACAACGTTTTCACGTAATGGTCCGTTATCCATATCGATCCACTTTTTTCCGTACCCATCACTTCCGCGCACATTCGGTTCGGCAAAAACAAATCCTTCGTTTACAAAGGCCTGGGCCGTTGTACTAAAACCAGGTTCACTTTGGCCTTCGGGTCCACCGTGAAAGTGGACAACTACAGGACAGTCCATCGATTTTTTCTGCGCCGATGGTTTACATTTTTCTGGGAAACGCACGAACATTGGAATTTTTACGCCGTCGCGGGATTCAAACTGCATCAGTTCAGAAACAGCGAACTTCGAAAGATCAACTTCGGGTGCTGAAGGTATCACCCACTGAGTTAATTTTTTTGTAAGCCAGTCATACGAGTAGCTTGCGCGCGGTGCTTTCGAGGTAATAATACCAACCATTGTGGTTTTTCCGTTTCGCGTCGTCTTTCCCGCGAAAACATGGTCAGCACCAGGAAATTTTGGAATTTCGATCTGGCGATAGCTTTTTGCATTCATGGCCTTAAGTTCGGTGTAACCCTCGCGGTTGATGTTGTAAATGATGCGTGAGCGCGTGTGATCAATCGAAAACCCGGACACATCGTGGTTTAAATCTTCGGTTAAAGGCTTTAAATCTTTTCCGCCATTTTTTGAATTTAAAACATACAGTTTTTTGAAATCGCTAAGTTTGTTGGTTAAAACCAAATATTGATTCTCCCAGGCAGCGTAGCTAACTTCGTATTCTTCTTTTTCGCCCTGACCAATTACTGCAGTTAATTTTTTAGTCTTCGCATCAAAATCAAAATATTCGCTTTGTCTAGCTCCGTTTAATTTCATCAACAGTAATTTTTTACCATCATCTTTTTGATCGGCTATGGCCCAGTAGCCTTCGCCATCATAAATTGTTTCAATCGATTTATCAGCTAACTTCATTTTATACACCGAATATGAATCTGGCTTTTTGTCGTTGGCCGTAAAAAAAATAAATTGCGAATCATCGGTCATAAAACTAAAACCAGCTTGCACTTTCTTTTTACGAAATAGTTCTTCAATAAGGCCGGTTTTTAAATCCAGTTTAAAAAGCCCAGGGTTTTCTTCCCCGTTTACATCTTTAGAAAGTATTAAAAATTGTCCGTTCGGAGCAATTTCTTGAATTGAAACCGAATCCACTCCGCTAGTCAGCTGTACTGGAAAAGATTTTGGGCCGTCAATTTTCCAAACGTGAGACTGGCCCGTTACCCGCCACGTAAAATAAAGCGTCTTCTTATCTGGTGAAAGCATTCCAAGTCCTGGGGCCGAAATATCAAACATCTTTTTTAGCTTGTTTGCCATTTCCGCTGACAATGCAGGTGGCTCATATTTTTTTAAATTTTCTGGCGTTACAGATTCAACACCATGCCCAGAATACTGTGCTGCTGCTACTAAGCTGAATCCGAAAATAAAAACTGCAGCTAGACCTGTTGTTATATTTCTAATGGCAATATGTCTTAGTCCTAGAATCATAAAAACTCCTTTTTTTAAAATTACATTTAAAATTGTCGATTACTTTAACCTTTTTGTTAAGTGTTAATGTCCAGGCTAACGGAGGTTTTATGAAATGGATTTCATTACCACGTGCAGCCCAACTGTTATTTCTAACTTTAAGTATTGTTTTGCTTGGCGGCTGTTCGGCCGAAGAAAGTAATAATTCAAAATCAGCTGGCGACACAAAAATTGCAGCAAATGTCATTTATGGCGCTGATGGACGACTGGATTTGTATCAGATTTCGGATGACCGCCTGTTAACTTTGGCTGACTCCACAGTTGCGCTTGTTCAAACGACGGATTTGTCCGCAGCTGTCGACAGCTTTAACTTAAACACCAACAATTACGGATCGATGATGAATTTGTGTCCGTCAGAAAAATACCGAGAACAAGACACTTTGGCATTCTGTTCTGGAAGCTTAATTGCTCCGGATATTATATTAACTGCTGGTCATTGTGTTCAAACTCAGGCTCTTTGCGACAGCACGTCTTTTGTGTTCGGCTTCGCCATCAAAAGCGTCGGCAACTCGCCTAAATCAATTTCGAATCAAGAAGTCTATCGTTGTAAAGAAATTTTGAAGTCCGAGCGAATTGGCGACGGAGCGGACTTTGCAATTGTTAAATTAGACCGCGTTGTATCTGGTCACAAACCCCTTTCGCTAAGATTAAGTGGCGAAGCCAGCGTTCAAGATCCTCTTGTTGTCATCGGTCACCCAGCAGGTTTACCAACTAAAATAGCCTCTGGCGGATCAATCAGAGCAATCAGCGCTGATTTTTTTCAGGCGAACTTAGACAGTTACGGTGGAAATTCTGGTTCTGCAGTTTTTAATGCTCAGACGGGATTGATTGAAGGAGTTCTTGTTCGTGGTGAAATGGACTATGAACGCCAGGGAACCTGCCGCATTTCGAAAATCTGCGCCGATGAAGGCTGTCGTGGTGAGGATGTTACAAAAATCTCAGCGGTGCGTGCTTTTTTACCTGACGTTGGCGGCATTACTCCGCAGCCTCCGATCACTCCACCACCTGCAGCGCCAGAGCCGCAAAAAAATGAAATCTTTTTATCTCAGGTTCATGTGGCAATTCCAGATAATAGTAAAACTGGTATTGCAAACAGCACCGTTGTGAATTCTGTTCCGAATGGTCGTAAAGTCATCGTTGCTGTGAACATTCGACACACGTACATCGGCGATCTTGTTGTTAAAGTAACTGCACCCGATGGTAAAGTGATCACCTTGCACGAACGTGCTGGCGGCAGTCAGCGAAATTTAATTAGAAATTTTGAAGTCACAAGCAAGCTTGGCAAAATACTAAAGTCCGGAGTTTATCAGATC
>JANPNP010000359.1:0-1658 GCA_031427535.1 Bdellovibrionales bacterium
CGATAAAAAACCGTACCCAGGGTGAATGGCATCTACTTTTGCTAGCTTCGCAACTTCAATAATTTTGCGGTAATTTAAATAACTTTCTTTCGAAGGACTAGGTCCAATGTGATACGCTTCGTCCGCTAAAAATACATGTAAGCTATCCCGGTCGGCATCACTAAAGACGGCGACAGATTCAATATTTAATTCCCGACAAGCACGCGTAATGCGTATTGCGATTTCACCACGATTTGCGATCAGAATTTTTTTAAATGGAACTTCGCTCATAAAGGAATGTTCCCATGTTTTTTTGCTGGAATGATATCACGTTTATTTTTTAACATCTCAAGCGAATCGATTATACGTTTACGTGTTAGTGCGGGCTCGATGACTTCATCTGTGTAACCCAGTTCGGCCGACACATAGGGATTACTAAACATCTGCTCGTATTCAGCAGTTAAGCGCGCCCGCTCGGCCGCGGGATCTTTAGCTTTTGCAATGGCTTCACGGTGAATAATATTAACTGCACCGTCGGCACCCATTACAGCAATTTCTGCTGACGGAAATGCCAAATTGACATCGCTTCGTAAAAGCTTTGATCCCATAACAATGTAAGCACCGCCATAAGCTTTTCGCGTGATGACAGTAATTTTTGGAACCGTCGCCTCTGCATAAGCATATAATAGCTTTGCGCCATGAGTGATGATGGCATTCCACTCTTGATCTTTACCAGGAAGAAACCCTGGCACATCTACAAAAGAAACAACGGGAATGTTAAAAGCATCACAGAAACGAATGAATCGTGCTGCTTTTCTAGAAGCTTCAATATTTAAACAGCCCGCTAAAACCTGCGGCTGGTTCGCCACAATGCCAACAGGTCGCCCATTGAAGCGTGCAAATCCAACTATTATATTGGCAGCAAATCGTTTATGAATTTCTAAAAAATAGCCCTCGTCGACAACTTCAGAAATCAGTTGAAGCATGTCATAAGGTTTTTTAGGACTATCAGGAATTAAACTATTAAGTGATTCAACGATACGATCTGGCCGATCCTTTGTGGCTAATGAAACACTGTCATCTAAATTATTTGATGGCAAAAAGCTCATCAGTTCGCGAATTAACAACAGACAGTGCTTATCGTCTTTAGCTGCGAAATGTGCCACGCCTGATTTTTGCGAATGTGTAACTGCGCCGCCTAAATCTTCTTTGGTGACCTCTTCGTGGGTCACAGCTTTAATAACATCAGGTCCGGTGACGAACATGTAACTTGTGTTTTCCACCATAAAAACAAAATCAGTAATCGACGGAGAATACACTGCGCCACCAGCGCACGGACCCATAATCGCCGTGATTTGTGGAATCACCCCTGAAGCTAAAACGTTTCTGGAAAAAATATCTGCGTAGCCGCCCAGTGATTCGATGCCTTCTTGAATTCGCGCACCACCAGAATCATTTATAGAAATAAATGGAGCTCCGTTTTTTAAAGCCAGATCCATAACCTTACAAATTTTATTAGCTTGGGTTCTGGACATTGATCCGCCAGTGACCGTAAAGTCTTGTGACGAAACATAAACTAGCTTTCCATTAATGCGCCCGTAGCCGGTAATGATGCCGTCACCTAATGGTTTACTTTTTTCCATTCCAAAATTAACACAACGATGAGTTACAAAGCGGTC
>JANPNP010000360.1:0-15737 GCA_031427535.1 Bdellovibrionales bacterium
CAATTTCTAAAAATCAAACTGTTACTTTTTCTATGGCTACAGCTTATCGCGATGGCCAAGTCACCCGCGTAGCCATTTACAATGAAAGTTCGTGCGCAATTGATTCGTCAAAAGTTGGCGAAATCACCAATCAAGTAGGCGCTATGGTCACAAGCTCTGTTTTGATTGAAGGCACACACACCTTTTTCTACAAACCTATGTACACAATACCTGAAGCCAGTTTGACCGCACTGTGTTTGCCGTCAAGCCTTAGCTACACTGTTGACCGCACAGCTCCGAATACGTTGGGAATTTCACGCACGACCGCTTCGCCAACTGTTGACCGCAACGTAGGGCTAAGCATTAGTGGTTGTGATACCGCAAACACGGGTGCATCAAGTTTTCTATTCACGGAATCTGCAACACCAATCCCCATCGGATCAGAACCCGGTTGGGAACCTTGCACAGCAACAAAAATATTTACCGTATCTGCAGCGCAGACGACGAAAAATATTTACGCGTTTGCAAAAGATTTAGCTGGTAACATCAGTGGCGTAAGTTCTGCGGCTAGTATGACGTTAACAAGTAATCCAAATATTTCTACGACGTCAACGACCAACATCTTTTATGTAAATGCCCCGATCACACCGATAGTGTTTACCAATGTGGGTGGGCCGATTTCAAGCTGTTCGACCGATCTTTCATTGCCTGCCGGGCTTGTTCTTAATACAACCACGTGTGAAATTACCGGCGCGCCGTCAGTGCCACAGTCGCCAACCAGTTATACTATCGGTGCAAGTGGTTCGGTTGGTTCATCAGCTTTTGTTATTTCGATCCAGGTCAAACCAAGACCCGTAGCTATTGTCACATTCAATGCTTTAGGTGCTGGGCCCGGGATTACTACAGCCACCAGCAGTGGTGGGCAAACTTACAACACGTTGCTAAGCGCTACGGTTACTGGAGCTGACGTACAATTTTTTAAATACTATTTAGATCCAACTGGTTCAGTTCAGTTGCGTGTGCAGCCAACAGCCCATATTTAGCTGAGTTAGCAAGTGGTGTTTCGATAACTGCTGATCTTGGGTCGCCGGATGGAAGTAAAATATTATGCGTGCTTGGCAGAAATACAGCGGGTATTTGGCAAGACGTTCCGACAGTTGTTAGCTGGGTTCAAGGACCACTTGCGCAAAATTTAACAACAGATTTTCCGCCTACAAAAGTCATAAATATTGATAATCAAAACGCCGGAGCCGCAGTAACAACGCGCAGTTTTTTAGTCGGGACACCGACCAGTTCAATTACCTGCAGTGGATGTTTAGTTAGTAATGATGGTATTAGTTTTGTGTCAATGTTAACGGGCCTTGCTAGCACTGATAAAGTTCAGTTTCGTGTGACCGCGGTTGCCCCTGGTACGACTAAAACTGCAAGCTTCGTTTTTAATTCTGTACCCTACACACTGAATGTGAAAAGTAAGCCAGCTTCCTGTCTTGTTGTGCCGTCTCGTCGGGGCAATGTTCTTAACTCGCGGTACTATTGGCGGCAATATGGGTGGTATTATGGGTGGAATTAGCGGCGCCGATAATTTTTGTACTCAGCAAGCTACAGCTTCAGGATATACACCTCCAGGATATACACCTCCAGCTGGTGGCTACAAGGCGCTACTGTCTAGTTCTGCAGGGTTCGGTATGAATTTGTTGGGGTCAACCACCGAGTATTGCGATCTGGCTTCATCACTGCCGATTGTAAATTCTAGAAATTTTCAAAATCCAATTTTTAATTTTATAAATAATGCGGCCGTTAACGGTGGCGGTTTCACCGAGTGGAAATTTATTCCAAATGCTCCTCGTCATATAACGTCAACGCAATTTTGGTATGGGAAAGACACGGAATGCAATTGCGGTGACTGGACCACGGATAGCACAACTTCTACCTGTGTGGGGGCGTCTGGTTCTGCAACCGGGGGGCGTTTGACGTTTGATTCATTTGCACCAGCCCCAAATACATCGTTACCAGATTCAGGTGTTATCGGCGGTTGTTCAGAGAAAAAACATTTAGTCTGTTACGATCCTAGTCCTTAAAAAGTTAATCCAATATGAAAAGCTGCAGAACCAGTGATTCCCTTGAAATAATGATTTTTTTGGTCTTCCATGTTTGTCTTGTCATTAGCAATGATGCTTTCACGGGTTACTTGCGATGTAACTGGCAAATCCATACGGTACCAATCAAAACCAAGTGTTAAGTAATTCCACTGCCACGTATTTCCAATACCTACAATTGCTGCTAGCGAATTTCCGGCAAAGCTAGATTTTTCTGATGATGTTCCAGCACTAAAAATACTGCCGTTGTACTTGCGATCGAAACTAAGTGTGCGGTACTCGGCACCACCACGCACGAAAAATGAATTGCCGAAAAAATGTTTGTAGTGCGTGCCAACTGACGTGCCTTCAAGCGAATCAACGCTACCTGAGAACCAGTCTAGAAAGTTTTCTCTAAGGCTTAGGCGATGAGCTTCTAGTAAAATTTGCGATTGTGAGTTAATTAAATAGCCAAGTGCAATACCGCCGCCAGCAGTGCGATTAAGCGCAGAATCATGCAGCACTGAAAACTTTTTTCCCATGCGCGCGTATTCGCTAGAGTCTTCATAATTTTCTCGCGATTGATTTTTAGGAATAATGACGACGTCACTATCACTTGCATTGGCACTAACGTGCACAAACAAAAATGCTAACACAAGGGGAATGGCGACTATTAATTTCATGACGAACTCCGTGGTAAAGGTGCTAGTTCACCCAGATGCAAGCCGGTCACCCAATTCATAAATCATCCTATTAAAGATGGCTAAAAAGTTCGTCTATTGTTTAGTCATAATGCCAAAAACTAGTTGACCCAAATTCTAGCAAAGCCCATAAGTCATAGGACTTAAACCAGGAGATTTATGAAAACAATTATTTCGATTCTATTCACAGCATTACTTTCTGCAAATGTATTTGCACAGGATCAATCGCCTGATAGCGCTTCGCAGACGCCAACAGATGGAACGTCTAGCATTGTGGTAGCAGAAACAAAAGCAACAGCGCCGTCAGTGTTTGTTTCTTACAGCTACTATCACTTTGATTTAGAAGGTCGAACAGCAGCAAACACAAAAATTTACGCGTTTGGAAAATCTGCAGTTGATTTTCATTTGCTTACAGCAACGTGGTTATACAATCCAAAATGGACGCTACTTACATTTGTGCCGTACACAAAAACGATGGTTGAAACCATTTACGAACCAAAAGGTTTGAATTTTAAAACAAAAGATTACACTGGTGGTTTAGGTGACGTGCGTTTGATGGCTGTTACACCGTTATCAGTAAATCCGCTACATACGACAATGGCAGACATCGGCGTAACGCTTCCGACTGGAAGCATCGATCAGTATTTTACCTCGGCACCAAATCAGCGTGCCGCTTACAATATGCAACCAGGTTCAGGAACCGTTGATCTTTTAGCAGGCGCTACAGTTACGAACACAATGGATGACTTTGTTTCCACAGCGCGCGGTCAGATCACCGTACGCGGTGGCCGTAATGCTAACGGTTACAATTTAGGAAACGAATTTCAAACTAAGTTAACATCATTTTACAAAATGCACGCATTCAGCGCGGGCGCCGTGGCAAATTACAAAGTGCGTGAAGCCATAAACGGCCGCGATGAAAAATACGAATTAAATAACGCCTACGTTGGCTCACTCGGAATTGCGGGCGATGGTCACCAGTACTACCACGGCACACAAGCAAACTGGGACGCAAATGCCGTGGTAAAGTTTCAAACTCCACCTGTTGGAACAGTTAGTGCCTTATTCGAAGTGGGAATTCCTGTATGGCAGGGTTCTGCAAACAAAGATGACGTGCAATTAGACGTGAATTACTATGCATCGGCTAGTTTAAACGGATCATTTTAATTCTAGCAACTCTTCGCTCAACGTTCTAATTCCTACATCGCAATTTGCATTCCAATTTCTATTACACGGTCTTTTGGCAGCTGAAAATAATCAGCTGCTGAAAGTTCGTTTTTCGACATGATCGAAAATATTTTCTCCCGCCAGATGGCCATTCCAGGATGATTAGTAGCAAAAATATTTTCGCGTCCGATAATGAAAGTGGCTTTTTTTGTGTCTAGTGTAAAATCGCCAAGCTGCAGGTTTTCGATGTCGCGTGGTACGTTAGGCTGTTCTAGGTAACCATAACGTAAAGTTACCCGGAACGTGTGTTCGGAAACTTTTTCTACTAACACGCGCGCGTTTGGATCAATTTTCGGAACTTCTTCAGTGGCGACTACTAAAAAGATAAGTTTTTTGTGCACGGTCTGGAAATGTTCAAAGGTGTGATTAAGTGCGTGTGGCGTGTCTTTTAGGCTGCGATTTAAATAAATGGCGACACCATCGATACGGTGAACTTTGGGTTCTGTTATGGTTTGTAAAAAATTTGACAGGGGAACAACTTTTTTCTGTAAGTACACGTACAAAAGCTGGCGGCCCCTTTTCCATGTTGTCATAATAGTAAATCCAACAATACCGATTAATAATGGGAACCATCCACCGTCAATAATTTTAAGTAAGTTGGCTCCCCAGAAACCTAAATCGATGATTAGGAAAAACCCACACAAAGAACCAGCGGCAAGGCGGCTCCAGTGCCAACGTTCGCGTGCGACGAAATAAAATAAAATGGTGGTAATGACCATAGTGCTTGTCACTGCTAACCCGTAAGCTGCTGCTAAATTGCTAGATGATTTGAACAAAACTACCAGTGCGATACAGCCAATCATCAGCATTTGGTTCATTTTTTTAATGTAGATCTGGCCAAATTCTTTATCTGATGTGTGTGAAATATGTAAGCGCGGTAAGTAACCATGTTGTACCGCCTGCATCGTAATTGAAAATACACCCGTGATTAAAGCTTGCGACGCAATCGTCGTTGCAACGGCCGCTAAGATAACCAGCGGGTACAACATCCACATCGGAGCCATCATAAAAAACGGGCTTTCAATCGCTGCCGGATTTCTGATAAGTAAAGCACCCTGACCGAAATAATTTAAAACCAAACTTGGAAGCACAACAAAGAACCAAGCTTGTTGAATGGGGGCGCGACCAAAATGACCCAGATCCGAATACAGCGCTTCACCACCGGTTACGACTAAGAAAACTGAACCTAGGACTACAAACCCATACCACGCATTGTTTGCAAAGAAATGATATATGTAAACAGGATTTAACGCATTTAAAATTTCCGGAGTTTGCACGATGTTGTAAACACCAAGTGCCGCCAAAACAATAAACCAAGTTAAAGTAACTGGGCCAAATATTTTTCCAACTGTACCGGTGCCGTGACTTTGAATTGAAAACAGCAAAACCAAAATACCGATAGTAATAGGAATGATATACGGATTAAAAACAGGAGTTATTAAACTTAACCCCTCGACCGCACTTAAGATGGAAATAGCCGGCGTAATCATGCCGTCACCGTAAAGCAAAGCGGTTCCGAATAGCCCTAACATTATTAAAAATGATTTCGAACGCGTAAATGATTCGCTTTGGCCAGTTTGCGGTGCGATTAACGAAGTTAACGCTAAAATGCCGCCCTCTCCGCGGTTATCAGCACGTAAAATAAAAATTAAATACTTCAGCGATATCACAATCATTAATGACCAAAAAATAAGTGATAACAAACCATAAATATTTTCAGGCTGCGCAATCATATGATGGCCGGGATGAAACGCTTCTTTCAGCGCGTATAATGGGCTTGTACCAATATCGCCGTAGACTACACCTAGTGCACCAAGGGCTAATATGTATTTGTAACCTGCAGTTTTTTTTTCGGAAGTCTTTGGATCTACTTGAGTGTTTGACATGGGGAAACGTTATCAATGAATGAAATAACAGGCTAGTTTAAATTTTTACTATTGAGTAGCTTGCGTGCATTTTGCTACGTATCTTACATTTGGATCTGCTATTAAAAAATCTTGAGTATAATCACAATCGCACGAGTTGGTTCCAGTATTTCTGTCTGCTGAAAATGCTCCGACGTCCATAGGTTGCGACCCCTTCTTTTTGAATTGTGCAGGGACAGTCGGAACTATGTAAGTCGTCGGCGTGTGACTACAATCAACAACCCAAAAACCGCTGTCGCACTGGGCATAATCCTGGGATCCTATGAAATCAACGGTTGGATATTTCTCGCACTTTCCAAGTGCTTCGTTATATCGCATTGTACCTTCCGAAGCTACTTCGCAGGCAGTCTGAATCGTCGCTCTTTCAATAATAACTGTGCTTCCTGAGCAGGTTACAATTTTATTTGTTGAATCCACGATGAATATGACTGGCATAGTGCGCTTGTAAGTCCGTTTTACTTTGTCTTTGTATTCTATTTCAAGGCTGCTAACAGCTTTATTTGCAGCAAACTTATATTGGTTCACAATTCGCATGGCCGTAATATCGACTTTTCCTTCGGTGAATTTTGCTAATCTGTCATAGACTAAAGTTCCGCCCGAACCGGTTTCAATTCGGTCCACAGTCAAGTTAATTGGCGCAGCGGTTGTTGATACAGCTGGCATAGTTTTACCCGAAAAATTACTTTTACAAACGACGAGATATCTTGTAGTGCAGCCACCGATTTTTGCGACTCGGTTACGTTACCCCAAACTGTCATAACACCCAAGGTAACAATCGACATTAAACCCACAGCAACTAACATTTCAATTACCGAAAATCCTTGCGGTGATTTTGCTTTGGGGCACTTTCTCTTCGCACGTGCTTAGGCCAAATGAGTAAATCATGTTTCGGCCTTGTTGCTCAAAAGCCTTACAAAGATAATCATCAATTGTCTCGGAATTATCAAAATTTGATTTTACAGTGGTGCGGCAGCCAACCATATTTTGCGCCGAATTAATTTCTAAGAAAATTGGAATTTCGAATTGTTCGGTATTAAAACGGGTGCCCTTGGTATTCGAATAATAAGGCTGTAGTTGCGCCAAAATTGTTCTGGCGGAATGCGGTTTTGATTTAACAAGCTTAAAAACCGGTTTGTTTTTCAACTCGCTATGTACAAAAATCTTTTCCGCAATAACATCGCCAGCAACTCCAGCACTGTCAACAAATCTAGGATTTAACTCTATGATTGCCGGCCGACGACCAGTTCAAATTTAATAAACCACTTGAATTCATAAATTGCCGGCACGCAACTTCATTAGACAAAATAACTGCTACAACTTGTGAAAGTTCCTGCAAAGCTTCTTTTTGCTGATTCTGATAAATGTAATTTTTTGATGCTTGAAAACTATCGACATTTGCTGCGTAAAATATGCCGACCATGGCAAGTATAGCGATAATGAAAATAGTTACGCTGCCGGACTGATTGTTCCGGAAAACTGATTTCATTAAACCCCCTTACTTGCGCACACTGTGTGCTAGTTTCTAATCGGATTAATCAAAAAATAATGGAGTTTTTTTTGAAATCGTAACAAAAAGCTAAAATTGTCATTTCATTTTGGGCCAAAAATTTTAGGAAGGCGGGTTATTACTGTAACGATAATGAGCCGCTTATCGCCTTTAGTTCGCTGATAAATAAATCGCGTTCGGTGTTAGATAGGCAACGATAAAACGATCCCGATTTTTCTACGGACTGTAAGCTTGCCAAAGCTTTTTTACGGTTTTGCTCATCACCACGGTCACTGTAGCACTGGGCCACTTTTCGAATAGACTGACTGATGCCGTCCACGTCGGGGCAGTTCCATTTTTCAGTTTGCTTAGACGCGTTTTTTCCAAGCATGGGCGCTTGAACTTTTGAAATATCGCCTGGAAAACACATGGGGTGTACTGAACCGGAACCCCCGCTTGAAGCGGCTGCCGCAAACCCGATAGCGAATGTAGGTGAACAAAGTATCACAACTGCGCCAACAGTTGCGGTGACATCCCAAAGTAGTTGAACCGTATATGCGCTACCGATAGCAGCGTAGGAAAGTACGGTTCCTGAAACTTCTTGTGACTTTGAAACCAATTTGTAGCCGGGTTGGTTAGCTGGCATTTCATTTAGTGCAGCTTCACAACTTTTTTGGCTTAGCCGTTGCTCGAAGGTAGGTGACGAGCTGCACTGGATTAAACTTAATGAAAGTAGCACTACAAAAATCTTTTTCATCATATTTTAAATTCCTTATCTATGAATTTAAGCATGAACGAAGAAGGCGCTAGGGGGTAGGTGTTCTAGAAAGATAACGCAGCATTTCGCGAAAAATCCACT
Organism: Bdellovibrionales bacterium; assembly: GCA_031427535.1. Classification (GTDB taxonomy): domain Bacteria; phylum Bdellovibrionota; class Bdellovibrionia; order Bdellovibrionales; family Bdellovibrionaceae; genus Pseudobdellovibrio. The sequence goes on from JANPNP010000360.1 coordinate 8,253, forward strand.
GCACGCTTGAATTAGACTCGCGACTTTTAAGATACGAAAAGCCGATCATATGGGTGCCAAATTCTAAGGGTAAAGTCGTTTTAGGACTTAGTTTTTTTAAGTTTTTTATTTGTGGTAAATTTCGCCCAGCGACACGTGTGGGCATAATGCCAACACCTAAGCCTGCATCAGTTAATGCGCGGACGGTCTCGAAATTTTCACAGTGAATCATTTTATTTTTATTAATTCCAAACTGCTTCGTGTAGTCTTGAATAGTTTTTCCCGTGCGGTCGAGCGCGCTTGGAACTGTGATGAAGGTGGGGTGTTCATCTTCGGTAGCTAAGCGACTGTAAAAGGAAAATTGATCCAAAAACAAAGTGTGCGTGATTATGTTCTTTGAAGGTTCGGGATTAACGCTAACGATAAGGTCGACGTGTCCGCCTTTTAAATCTTTCATCAACTGTGGGCTTCCGGCCGTACGAATATTAATTTGCAATTTGGATTGCAGCTCTTGGGTGTATTTTAAAAAATATGGAAAAAAGTATATGGCAATACTATCGTAAGTGCCGATTAAAAACGAAGATTCAAGGTCTTCGTCGCCATAAGTCAGTTTATGCTCGACGGCTGCTGCTTCCCGAAATATTTTTTCTGAAAACGTAAAAAGCTCTGAGCCCTGATGGGTCAATTGCACGCCCGAGCGGTCGCGGGTGAAAAGGCGACATTCCAGTGCCGCTTCAAGTACTGCAATACTTCGCGATAGCGCCGGCTGGGTTTGATTTAACTGTTCAGCAGCCTTTCTAATCGAGCCCACTTTCACGACCATGTTAAATCCCAGCAATTTTTCTAAATGTTCAGTTAATGCCACCGTTATCACCTATGCCTTTTAAGCATATATCTATATAAAATAAAGATTATGCAGGCAAGGGTTTTAAAGGCAAATTGCATGCACAGCCCCACTTAATTTAAAGTGGGCCTTTAAAAGGAGAATTTATGAGTGCCATTAAATGGTTCGCAATCAGTTTGATACCGGCCTTGGTGCAAGCTGCTGACTACAAGGTGACAATTACAAACAACATGCGCCACCAAACATTAAGTCCGCCCGTTGTCGTTATTCATGGTCCAGCTTTTAAACTTTACGCGCGTGGCACTACCGCAACCCAAGGTATTGCATTGATGGCCGAAGACGGCATTACATCGACGTTAGTAAAGGAAATTAATGCAAACAAAAGTTACCACCGCGCCATGGTTGGTACTGGCGGAATTGCAGCCGGGCAAAAACGCGAGCTAACATTTCGTATCGATGGCAAAAAACTGCCAATGCCGCAAATCAGTTTTGTATCCATGATTACAACTACAAATGATGCTTTTGTTGCTGTCAGCGCATTAGCATTACCTGCTAGCGGCCGCGTAGAAAAAATTGCTCCGGCATACGATGCAGGTAGCGAAGAAAATACAGAACTGTGCATCCACGTTCCAGGCATGCCATGCGACAGTCACAACGTTCGTAGGCCTTCACCAGGTGGAAAAATCGCCTTGTTGCCAGGACCTGGCATTTTAGGCATCGGAGATATCTCATCAGCTATGTTCGGCTGGGATGATGCGCCCGCTACAATTAGCATCGAACGTATTAAATAAAAAACAACACCAACCCTTTTTAGAAAGAAGAATACAATGTTAACACAAAAATTTTTAGTCGTACTTATCGTAATGAGCTCCAGCTTAACAAGCATAGCAAATGCGTCTGCAGATTTTGCTCCGCTAACTGAAGGCTATGTTCGCGACGCCAACGCAGTCGTGATTGGCACAGGTTACGAGAAATTATCAGGCTTTCAGGGTTATAAAGTTTTTGTAGCTCAGTTGAAGAAACAGTATGGCGATATCGTTGCAACAGCAGGCCTTACGACACTGCCGCCAGAAACTGATGGAACTGTGCACCAACGTACACGCATTAATATTTACAGCCGCAATGCCAAAGGGGTTTTATTGCCAATTGGTTTCGTGAATGCTTACGAAATTCCTGGTGATGAATTCAACCTGGGTCGGGTCGTTGATCTACAATTTGGTAAAATTAAACAGTAAATAAAAAAATCTTTGGGGGAATTATGTTAAAAACAATACTCATCTTTGTACACTTAGGAAGTTTTGCCTTATCTTTTGGTTTGGTACTTTTTTGTGACATTATGATGATGTCGATTCCCTTCAAAGGAAACGTGACGCCTAGGCAACTTGATTTTATCACGGCTGCTTCGGCGGCCATTTACAAAGCCCTGGTGGTACTTATCGTCAGCGGTCTTTTGTTCTTACCGTATTACTATTTTTATTCTGCAGAATCGTTACTGAATCCCAAACTGTATGTCAAAATGCTTGTGGTAGCCATTTTAAGCGTGAATGGTTATTGGTTACACAAAAAAGGTATTGAAGTTTTAAAGATTGGGCTAACTGAAGATCTACGCACAAAGGCAAACGTTCCTGTGCTTAAAAAACTTCTTACTTCGGGTGGTCTTTCAGCAATTTCATGGTGGACTGCATTTCTATTAGGAACTTTTAAAGAGCTTAACTTTAAGTACTCGTTCCTTGAAATGACGTCCTTATATTTTATTCTGATAACGGGGATGATTTTATCGATCGAGTTCTTTATAAAAGTTGTCAACGGCTCGGTTTTTACGCATAGATTAGGACGCATATGGAATTAACCCACGATAATTTTCTACAAAAAATGAAAACCCGAAGAACGTGCCGGAATTTTTCAACTGCCGTTGTTGATGTTGAAATTATTAAAACATGCATTGCAGCAGCAGCAACGGCACCCAGTGGCGCGAATACTCAGCCCTGGTTTTTCGCTGTCGTTACAGATCCCAATTTGAAGTCTGAAATTCGCCAAGCCGCGGAAATTGAAGAGCAAAAGTTCTATGCCGAACGGGCTACCGAAGATTTGTTAAACGCTTTAAAGCCCTTCAACACCGATTGGCAAAAAGAACACTTAGCGGACGCCTCGGCGTTGATAATAATTTTTAGCAAAAATTACAATATTGAAAATGGCGAACAAAAAAAATGCTACTACCCAAAAGAATCTGTAGGTATTGCCACTGGCATGCTGATTTCGGCACTTCACTTAGCCGGACTTGATACGTTGACCCACACCCCAAACCCGATGTTTTTCTTAAACCGCATTCTAAACAGGCCCCCACAAGAAAGGCCGTTTTTAATTTTGGCGGTTGGACACGCAAGCTTGAAGAATAAGCCAGCTGTCGTTACCAAAAAAAGTTTCGATGAGATTTGCCAAATCAACTAATTCTTAACTGTACAATTTAGCTATTCAAATTTCGCATAGCAATTGTTCCTTATTGCATTGGATTAAAACAAAGGACTTCGGTTACTGTCCGTTTCATTCAACCAACGAAGGAATTAACTGATGAAGCCATTAATCTTGACGACCTTATTACTTGCAACTGCACTTACAACCCAAGCCCAGTGCTTAGCAACTCTTGAAAAAGCGGCCATTCACGCCATGGCACTGGAAACAAAACAGAATGTAGCAGACATTTTTCTAGTTCGTTCCGAGATGCAAGCTTGGACCGAGGCTACGGGCAACAATACCGGAAGCGCTGAAATTGCACTTCGAACAAAAAAAGTTAGTAGCCAAACCGTATATCTGCAGGTTTTCGCAAAGCAGATTCATTCATCAGATAAATGTAAAGTGGTTAAGCTTGCAAAAATTCCTGCAAGCTCTATAAATCCTTTGGCTCTAAAAGCAGAAAAATACAGAATTGCTATTGGCACTGCTCTTCATATTTCCGAAGGTGATTCAGAATGGACCCCTGCATACTTTCATTCTAATGTGATTGCGTTTGATGAAAATCAAATTGCTGAAGCGCTAAATGCAGCTGCCCCGTTAGATATCTTTTCGAAAGAATTAACTCTTTCATTTCTTTCTGATTATGCGACTGACAACGATTTCCAAGAAGACCGCGCTAAATACGCAGCCCTTTTGAAATTACTTAAAAAAGATTTCAAAGACTTTCGTCTGATAAAAGTTGGCGAGCCTGACAGCGGCGGACTTGATCTTTATCTATTAGGCATAACCCCTGAAGGTCAGCTGGTTGGCTTACGTGCAATCACTATCGAGACTTAATTATACAAGACCTAATTAAATTCGATCATAAAAATTTTAAAAACGACGGAGAAAAAAGTGAAATTTAGTAAATTAATTGCGATTTTAACCATAGCAACTTTTGGCCCTTTAGCGAACGCGCAAGCACAAGCAACATTTAGCTGCACCACAAAATCTGCAGAGGTCCAGTTTGAAGGTGAAATTGATGAGCAGGCTCTTAGTGTGACCATTCACGATGAAACCGATGAATTAATGATAAAAGAATTTAAATCCCCGCAGTCTGAAGTTGAAGTGCCAAGATCTAACCGCAAAAAAGAAGCTAATTATAAATTTGCAAAGTACTACATTGATTTTAATGCGTGGCAAGACTTAGAGTTTTCTATTCCTAAAGATGTTGTCAGTGGCAAGCGCAAAGGAAAATTTGGCGCTTTTTTTACAGTGTTTATGGATGGCGGCGATATGATGGCCCCGTCAGAATCAATTGTTTTAGACTGTAAAGCAGACTAGCTAGTGTAACTGCGCTAACTAAAAATCTAGCGCAGCTTTTTTAAGAAATTTTTGCACTACCTCAGTGAATTGCCGTGGATGACTTAAATGAATGTAGTGGCTACTTCCGGGCACAGCGGACGAACTGATGAGTTTTCTTCATTGTTTATTTGGCAGACTATTTGGTCCAGGTGCCATCGTTATCTCCATCTAAATATTTTAAGTTTTTTTGCATTTTATTCTTAATTGTTTCTAATCGGAATCGCTTGCTTTTCCATTTCATCAGTCGACGATGGATTTGCGAATTTAGTTTTCTTGCTGCTTCGTGCAAATAATCTGCGTAAGCTACCGCAAAAAACGGGCCTGCCGATGACGAAATGCTTAAAATCACTTTATAATGATCGTCTACTTTTGTGAATGTTGCATATAATTGACTGTCATATGGTGACTCATAAAGAATCTCTTGCATCAAATTTTCAATAAAAGGCTTCGAAAATTCAGATGGCGAAAAACCATGATATCTTATGATGATGTCGTCATTTTGCATATATCCCCCCCCCTTTGTTAAAAAAAGCTAATTTATTTAGCTTTTTTTAATGTTAGTTGAGATTTTATTTTGTCAAGTCGGCTTAAATTTTAAATAAAAAAGTTTTGGCCATCCATAAAAGACCAACTAGACCAAAGCTGAGCGATACTAATAGAAAGTGTTTTTTGCGGGTCAGTAAAGCGATGGCTGTTAGCGCAATAGCCACCTGAAATAAAGTCACCGAAGCGGCTAAAGATTCATGTAATTTTAAGTGCCGATGAGAGCTTTCTTCCAGCTCGGCAGCAGTCTCTTTAATCTTTTCTTGCTCTAGTTTATAAGTTTCAATTTTTTGTGTTAATTTTTCTGAAGGTGATGTTTCATTTTGAAACTGAGTTAAGCTGGATTTGATTCCCTTTGCTTGGTAGTAGGCCCACTGATCCGAAGCTTTTATTTGCTCGATCATTGCTTCATTGGCGTAGTGACCGGAAAATAAAGCGGATACTGCGGCGGCGACAGCTAGAAAAGCAGATAGCACCGCAGCTTTTGTCATCATGTTTTGATTTTTACTATCAGCATGCATTGCCGAATGATTAATATGTTCTTGAGCTTGCTCTAATGGGACTTCGATTTCTTCCATGGGAACCTCGTATTAAAATCATGAAGAAATTTTACCCGATTGTCATCGATTTATTTTTGCGAATCTGAAGGCAGTAATCTTTGTGGCATGTCTTGGAATAATTTAAGGTTACCTTGGTCATCGTAAGTTAAATTCCAAACTCGATCGTACTGCTCTGACGGCCAGTCAAGCCTTTGCTTTACGCCAAGCTTAGCCGCAATATCTAAAAGAACTTTGTGCTCCCAACAAATGACAATCATTTTTCCATTTAAACTTTGATCGTTCTTAATACTTGCAGCAAGCTCACTGACTTGATCTCGCGTGAATCTAGTTTCTATTGGAACATGAAACTGCTCAGAGGCCATTTTCACGGTTTGAATAGCCCGTACAGATCCGCCAGGCTTTGAAGGTGACATAGCATAAAATACAACTGGCAAACCATGCGAAGTAAATTCTGACCGATTTAAAAAAAGCTTTGGTAAGGCCTTCGCCCGCTGCCAACCTTGCTCGGACAATTCACTTCCTTGATCAGGTTTTTCGCCGTGACGAATTAACAATATTTGCGCCGGCATCGCAAAAACTGTCTGGCTTATAAACAGTAAAGAAATTATTATATATTTAAACTGCATAAACGCTCCGTGGTATTGAATAAGTGAGTTCATCTTAATAAACTGCAAAATCACTGCCTACTGCAAGTCGTGATAATGTCAAAAAATTTCAGATTCGCCTGCTGGCTTTATGACGGGATAATTAACGTAAATTCTGATCCTTCACCTAGTGTGCTTGTGGCAAAGATTTTCCACCCATGAGCCTTGCAGATGGACTTTACTAAACTTAAACCAAGCCCCAATCCTTTTTCAGATTTGCTTTCTTGGCCGCGAAAAAGTCGATCCCAAATGCGAGTTAAATCTTCGGTCGAAATACCTACCCCTTGATCGGCAAATTTTATCTGGCAACCTTCAGCTTGAATATTTGTAGATATTTCTACAGTGGACCCTGACTTTGAATACTTAATCGCACTATCCAGCAAATTAGCAAGTAGTTGTTTCGCTCTATTCCTATCACCCAGAAAAGAAAAATTATTTTCATTTAAATATTTTATTTGGATATTTTTTCTTCTGCTGCTAATGAATACAAATCAATAATTTCATTAATTATAATTTCCGAGCTTAACTTAATTTTATCTAATTTAAGCACACCGGCTTGGGCCTCTGAAATATCCATTAACGAATTTATAAAACTAACTATTTCAGACGTATTTTCAATGGTATCGGCCAAAGCCGATTGATATTCGCTGACTGATGAATTTTTTAATAGTGCTAGCTCTGCCGACGCTTTTAATCTTGTCAGCGGAGTCTTAATATCATGAGCCACTTGATCCAATGATTCCTGCATGTTGATAACAACGCGCTCAGAGGATAGGAAGTTTAAAGGGAACATTTGATCATTCGATAATGTTTGAAATTTTAAGTGATACAGACAAGGGCTATTTACCTACAACACGAATAGCTACCTATGGCGGACGTGATTTAACAGACTTAATGCAGGACATGGTTACTTATTTTAAACCACAAAAAGGCCTGTTAGCCCGTGCAAACACGTATGTGCTAGATACCAACGACATTCCGCAAAATGGCAACCAGCCTGAATTAAAAATGTTAAAAATGCGCGCGGTTATGACTTTAGAATATGATAAAACGACACAACAATTAAAATCAGTACGTATTATTCAAAAGATGAAAGCATCTTTGGTAACTTTAGCGTCTT
>JANPNP010000361.1:0-10189 GCA_031427535.1 Bdellovibrionales bacterium
TACTCTTCCACTGCCACGATGGCAGTGGAATCTGGGGCTCGGGGACTGGTCCCCGATTGCATGGATGCAGATACGTCGGATCTTAAGTGAACGGCATTGACTTATAAGTAGACAGTTTGCAGAGGGATTTTTATTTACTATTCTTCGAAAGCTTCTTTTCGCATTTTTGCTTTTTCGTCATTAGACATGTTATCTCGGAATGAGCTTAGAAATGCGTCCCAGGTCAGATTGCCAATTTCTTTATCGGTTTGATTGGTGGTTTTAAAAGCTATGGTCGAATACTGGATGAAGTTTTTGCCCGTGGTAGTTTTACCTTCAATAACTAATCGAAATTCTTTTAAAGTTGGCAAAAGTTCGTACGTTATTGCCACAGGTTTTTTTGCGTCGACCGATTCTGCTGCTGATCCCATTGGTTTTGATAAAAGTTTTGCGGGCTCTGTAGTCTTACCGTCGCTACTTTCGCCATAAATTTTTGTGATGGATAAGGCTTTTATGGGAAAGCTGGTTAACGTTACTTTTACTTTATCTTTTGGTAGGGCATAGGGCGGGTATTCGTGTGTCTCTAAAACTGCAGTTAATCTAGATTTCCAGTACGCCTGAAACATGACATTGCCATCTAAGTCATAGGCGATCTGCTTCTTATCTAACTTTTTAGCCGCATTTTTTTTTGTCATGGTAAAATGATAACCAATATTAGAACTAAAACAAGACGCTTTCTGGCCAGCCCATGCGCGAAGCAATGATACGTACTATTTCGCTGGCGGTTTCTTCTAATGCACGTTCGGTGACGTTGAAAACGGGCCAGCGACGATTTTGTTTAAAAAGATTTTCGGCGTATTCGATTTCTTTTAAGATCTGTTGCACCGATGCATATTCGCCACCAGTGTCCTGACCAAATTTTTCCAGGCGGTTCTTACGTATCCGCTGCAATGAATCGATGTCAATAATAAGGCCTACGACTTTTCGCTGATCAATTTTAAATAGCTGCTCGGGCAAAGGCGACTCTACGACTAATGGAATATTTGCTACTTTCCAGCCTTTGTGACTTAAGAAAATGCTTAGCGGTGTCTTACTGGTACGACTGATTCCCACTAAAACAATATCAGCTTTATCTAAGTCCTCGAAGGTCTTACCGTCGTCATGGCGCACAGTAAACTCAATGGCTTCGATGCGTTTAAAATACATGTCATCGGTCTGGCGAAGTGCACCGACCTGGTGTGATGAAGGCACACCGAAAAAATGATCTAGCGTTCCGATCAGGGGTCCTAGAAAGTCGATTGCGGGGATGGACCTTTCGACACAGATTTCTGCAGTTTTTTGACGAAGTGTGGGGCTTGCAAATGTGTAGGCCACCATGCCGCGCTTATTAAAACAATCATCAATGACATTTCGCACTTGCTCTTCGGTTCGGATATTTTTACAGCGAATGATGTTTATGTCTTTTTCTGAATACTGCACCAACGCTGCCCGGATCATTGTCACAGCCGTTTCACCGGTACTGTCAGACAGAATAAAGATGGAATAGGTACCGTGGTCTGAACTCATTCAAAAGAAATCTTCATCAACGTCTTCTGTAAACTTTCAAGACGCAGCTTCATCCAGGGTTCAGCTAACTGTGAAAAAACCAAAAGCGAATGTTGCGCACTGATCGTAATTACAAAGGCATTCATTTTTTGGCTGCGATTTAAAAAGTCATAGTTCATCTTTTTTAATATGCTAGGCGCTGAGGTTTTAACCACATTGTACAAGGGGGTTGTCGGCAGATTTAAGAAAATATTTTTTTCATCTAGTTTTAGTGTTTGGCCAAATGCAAAACCCTGCACAGCTGCAAAATTTCGTTTTTGTTTTTCAAGTAAAAAGCCCATTTCAAAAAAGGAAGCCAGCTGACTAAATACATTTGTAATATTTTGAGCGCTTATGCGGCTATGAATGTAGCTTAAATTTTCCAAAGAATGGTTTTCAAAGTTAAGTTGAAACGTCTGTTGGCTTTCGAGCAAACTTAAATCTTGAGTATTTACATCAAAAGCTTTTTCGATTTTATCATTCCATTTTTTTATCATTTTTAAATGATACGTGAATCATTTTATTCGACGAACGATATTCGATTCAAACTAGCCGAAAGACGAGCCGATAGTTTTTTTAAAAGGTCTTCAGATGGGGAAAATAATCGAATCGAGTGAACTTTTAACATATCACAAGCCGTGCTAATTTCACAAATAGCCAATTCCATTTCATCGGGCACAATAAGGATCCACTTATTAAAAAAGTGATTCTCGGTACCTAGTAACAAACTTTTTGCATCACTTGAGAAATTAATTCTTTTAATTTGGGTTTCAGTTAGAATTGCCTCTAACCGACTTGCGGGTTCTTTTTTTTGGAACAGCAAACAGTGCGAAAGTAGAAAGCCAGTGCGGAAATCAATATTTTGCCACCAACCATTTTGCGCTTCCGATAATACCCACAAATCTGCACCCGCATCAAAGGCAGTTTCAGCGGTCAGTTTATCGGCGTTCATTGCGGACAACCTGATCAAGTATGCCATTTACAAAAGATGGCGATTCTTGCGAACCAAAAATTTTTGCGACCTCAATGGCCTCATTGATGGCAATTTTAGGCTCAATCATTTCGGTTGCGTGAAAAATTTCAAATAAAGCTAAACGTAATAAATTGCGATCAACTCCGCCCATGCGGTCAATTTTCCAGTGGCGGCTAGCTTCTTGAATTTTTTTATCTAAAGATTCTTTGTGCGCGATAACTCCACGAACGATTTGATCGGCGTAACTGATCACGCTGGCTTCCATTTTTGCACCGTGAATTGAAACCAAATCATCAAATGAAATTTGTGGAGCGTATTCAGTTTGAAATAATATCTGCAGGGCGATTTCGCGGGACTGTCTTCTCATCTTCGTTTTCGACTTTCCGAATCGTGTTCTGAGCTAGCGGCGTTAAACTTATTAAACTTAATTGGGGGCTTGCAGAATCTATTATATCTATCAGTTCGTCACCTTCAAGTTTTTCAACGAATTCTTGAACGTCTTTGAAAGTTCTATAAACACTAGCAAAGCGCACATAGGCCACATCGTCTAAAGTTTTTAATTCAGCCATCACACGGCGACCGATAATCTTCGAAGACACTTCAGATTCTCCGCGGGTCATTAGCCACGCAGAAATGCGCTCTACGGCGGCCTCAAGCTGTGCAAGACTTACGGGGCGTTTTTGACACGATGCTTGGACCCCACGTAATAATTTTTCTTTGCTATACGGTTCCCGTCTGCCATCTTTTTTAATAATGAACGGGTAGCTAAGCATCACTGTTTCAATTGTTGAATACCGCGATTTACAAGATAGGCATTCACGACGTCTTCGAATGCCCGTGTCTTTTTGAACTCGGGTATCTAGAACTTTATCTTCTGAATGTCCGCAGAAAGGGCAACGCATAGCCATAACCTAAGAGAGGCCTAGGTCAGGGTCAATGATGCTTGATTGCCAAAACCGAAAGTTGCGCGTAGCATAATCTAAGGTAAGGAGACCCCATGAAATCAATTACACTTCTTCTAGCGACGGCATCCTTTTTTACCTTTCAATTTGCTGAAGCCAATGCACCCAAAGTGGGCAAACGCGCAGCTGCTCGTTATTTTCAGAGTGAAAGTCCGGGCAATCAGCCGGAAGTTGCAAATCAGCGGGTCGCTTCCGCAGTTGAACCTATGTCATCAGAAGATCACTTTTTAGCATTTGGTTTTAGCAGTTATGTTAGTTCGGATGCGTACAAATGGGGTCAGAGCGGTAAAGAAGAAAAAGTCGGAAAATGGGGAATCGATATGGCGTACCGGATCGGCCAGTATTCAAATGTCATAGATCATGGAATTCGCGTTAGTTATAATGAATTTGAAGCCAGTATGAAGCGCGCTTCGAAATTAAGTTTAATGTATGGTTTAACGTTGCCTGATGCCACGTCACAGTTTCCGCTTTATTTTGGCGCGGCCTTTGGTCCAGGAATTTTCATGACCCAATTGGAAAACGAATCCTCGTTAACATTAGATTACCAGCTTTTTTTAGGACTGCGTTTATTTAATATTTTTGAAAACACTGGCTTTTATGTTGAAGGCGGAATGAAAAACCATTTGCAATTAACTAGCGACGGGCAATTAAACGGAACGTACATTTCCGCTGGCGGAGTGTTTACTTTTTAATGACCGATCAACTGCACTTTCATTTAGTCGAATCCGTTTCGTTGGCGCTAGATGAAATTTTTCTGGATGGCAAGTACGCCGATAAAGTCATCGAGAAATTATTTAAAAAAAATCGCAAGTGGGGATCGAAAGATCGTAAGTTTGTCGCGGAATCGATTTACGAAATCGTGCGCCACAAGCGCCGCTTAATTTTTATTGCCGATTCGGACAAATCAATTGATTTAATTGCAGCCTTTTTCGTACAAAAAGGGGGCGAGCTTCCTGACTGGGAAGAATTCGATCACATCAATATCAACGACTTTAGGAAAAGAAATTCGGCCGAAAAACCGCAAGAAATTGCGAACTCGTTTCCCGATTGGTTACATGAACTAGGGCAAGAAGAGTTTACCGATCAGTGGTCCAAGTTGATGAATGCACTTAATAAACCTGCCGAAGTTTTTTTGCGGGTGAACACATTAAAAGCCACGCCTGAAACGGTTATTAAAGAATTGCTAACTGAACAAGTTGAAGCCGAAATTGTTGCACACAAAGATTTTGATTTTCCAGTCGCTTTGAAATTAAAAAAAAGAAAAAACGTTTTTATCACACAAGCATTTCGTAAGGGTTATTTTGAAATGCAAGATGCAGCTTCCCAGCAAGTTGCTAATCTGTTGCAAGTCGAACCCGGTCAACGGGTGGTCGACGCCTGCGCTGGTGCTGGCGGGAAGTCCCTTCACTTAGCGGCGCTGATGAAAAACAAAGGCAAAATCATTTCCATGGATATTCACGAATGGAAATTAAAAGAATTAAAAACCAGGGCTGCGCGCGGCGGCGTTGATATTATCGAAACCAAATGGATCGAAAATTCAAAAGTGATCAAGCGCTTAGAAAATACATTTGACCGTGTTTTGTTAGATGTTCCGTGTTCCGGTTTGGGTGTGCTTCGTCGTAATCCTGATACCAAGTGGAAACTTTCCATTGATGAAATCGAACGCCTACAAGTTTTACAACGGGAAATCATTTTTGATTACTCAAAACTTGCTAAAGCGAATGCGATTATGGTTTACGCAACGTGTAGCATCTTACACCGAGAAAACGAAGAGCAAGTAAAATGGTTTCTATCGACCGAAGAGGGCCAAAAATGGAACTTAGAAAAAGAGATGCGTTTGTGGCCCCACACGCACGGCTTTGATGGCTTCTACGGGGCCAGGCTTCGCCGGAAAGCATAGCAGTCCTATGAAACTAGAAAACGGCTACACGATCAAAGAAATGAGCGCTAAAGAATTCTTTCCATTATTTGGCAAAGTTTATGATTCCCTTTTTGGCGAAGATCATACTTTTTTTCCAGATAGCTATTATTCAAATGAAGAAAAACAAAAGCTAACTTTGTTAAAACAACGGATGGGCCAACTTTACGAGCTTCGTCTTGGTTTATTTTCACCCGCTGACGAATTTGTTGGGTTTTCGTTTGGTTACCAGGAAAGTGAAGAAACGTTTTACATGGCAGCATCAGGCTTGCTGCCTGCGCATCGTGGTCTTGGGCTTTACAGCCAAATGGTAAAATATTTAATTCAAAAGACCACTGAAGAGGGTTTTCAAAAAATTTACGGAACCCACTGTGCAACTAATAATGCTGTTTTAATACCGAAGCTAAAATTGGGCTTTGTTTTTTCTAAAGTCGAATTATCGGATATGTTTGGTACGATTTTACATCTACAGTATTTTACAAATCCACTTCGACGTAAGATGATGGATTACCGCAGTGGGCTTAAAGTGCCGGATCAGGAAGTTAGATCCGTCACCAAATTAAAAGAATAGCTTCAATCCAACTTTGCTGCCATTTCGTTTTAAAAACGAACCCGCTCCGGCTTTCGTTGAGGTCTGGCGCTCTTCGAACCAGTCTCCGAAAATACGCACGGGGCCGTACTCGATGTAAACGCCCGCATTTAATTCGTCAGCTGTGGTGTCGCCGTAAAAAGTTTCAGACGTTGGCAAATAAATTCGGTAATGGCCTTGCACTCCGAAATACTTAGTCATGTACAGTTGAAATGTTACTGCTGGAAAACTTTGATTAAGGCGGTACAAATTTTTATTTTCAGTTCGGGTGCGTAAACCATAATGGAACGTTAAGTGCGTTCCTTGTATCGTGTTTCCGAACACGCGTAAGTTGAAAATACCCGTGATGTCGTTAAATTGTTCTTCAAGATTATTTTGGTATTGTGCCGTTACGCCAACTAGGGTGGCATACGCATCAACAGTTCCTTCGCTGGATTTTTTGGCGTCTTTAAGGCCACCTGAATCTAGCGAATACTGAATGTAGGAACCAGCTAAAGCGAATTCGTAGGGCGATGGGGTATTGATCGATAGCCACATATCCATTAGCGCTCTGCGGTCTTTGGCTTCCATCCATTCTTTCAAAGTAAACCGCTGCATCGCCCGCTGTTCGGAACGCTTCTGCATGCTGTAGCCTTTATTGCGCTCTTGCGCTGTGGCCTGAAGGGCCGTCAATCCAAGTAATAGAATAATAAACATCGTGTTCATAATGTCAGTTTAACACGGTAGGGGTGACGAATATAAAATAGCAATGGGAAGTCTCAAAATAAGAAAACGAGTGACTTTTAAGTCTAATTTATTTGCGTTATTTTATACTCTGATCCAATTTATTTAGTCTTGCCATTTGACTTGATTGCGACTGCCACCAAATTATATATTGGTGCCGGTTCAGCCTTAGGAAATCGTTTTTCTGGATATCTAGACGCCATAGCACCATAGTCGGGAATTTTTATCATGCGCGTATCCTTAATTTCTTCTCCTCTGTAACTTTGCAGCCTATATGCTGCAAAGTTACAGAGGAAGAAAAAAGGCAAATTAATTGAACTGATTTTTCTTTTAAAAATCACATCGGTCAGCAAGCCGCAATCCGGAATTAGCAATTCAATCCTTGATGGAAACTGAATCTTCATGTGCTGCTATAACGAATTCGTTTTCTACAAGATAACAAGCCCTGATCATTATAGAAATTTCTGTGAAAGATTAGCAACTTAGCGCTTTCGCACCCTAAGTCTTAATTTCCGAGCCGCCGTTGTCGAGGAACAGACTCTTTGTGAAGACTTAAGTGGGGATTAAATATTTCTAGTACAATAATCCCGGAGTCGGAAATTTTCGTTCGGCTCTCCATGCTGGGTACACACCGTTGGTTTCGCCGTAGCCCCATAGGGAATCACTGCCAAACCCTTCAGCGACATTCGGTTGCTGATAGTCGGGTTGTGATAAACCCATGGCTTGTAAAATAGCGACTAAGAAAGAATTGTAATTGCGTCCCTGGGTGCCATTCGCATAGTTGATGTAGCGACCGGTGTTGATGCGTCCACCCAGGCCACCAGCAAGCATAACGGCCATGTCGTCATAGTTGTGTCCCGTTCCGTTCCCCATTGCATTCGCATAATAGACTAACGAATTATCTAAAAAAGTTCCATTGGTGCCGGGTTCAGGTACATTTAACTGATTTATAATGTAAGAAAAATAACTGGCATAGTGTTGTGTAATTCTTAGAATCTGGCTTGATTCCATTGTGTTGTGCGCGTAAACGTTGTGCCATACTTCAGGTAAACCTAAATTATTGAAAATCATATTATCGCTGGCCTTACTTAAAGTAATCGTACCGATGTTGGTGACACCGCATTTCATGGCGGCAATCATTAAATCCATGTGCTGTTTCACGGCACGGTCGGTATCATAGGAATTATCATAAATGGGTTCCCCACCTAAGCCTGTGGGTCCGGTGCAGGCAATCTGCGGCTGAGTTGTGTTTATTATTGAAGTTTGTAGTTGATTCAAACTATCAATGTGCTCTTGCAGAACATTTTTATCTTCACGTGCAATTTTCGCACTGGTAATAACAGATTTGTAATCTTGCAAAACTAAATCGACAACTTTTTGATTTCGATCAGCACCTGGCGCATTAGTTACCACCGGGCCATTACCAAAAATAAAATTAAATGCGTCCCTAGGACTGGCGTAACGATCCGCAATAATCATTTCGTTGGTAGCTTGATTATATCGATAGGACATGTCCCAGCCATTTTCAATGCGTAAATTCAAATAGGATCTTGGATCATTTGCTTGCGGATTTGATTTTAAGTTTTTTGCCATGATGTAATCGATAGTTGGACCATTTTTATCTGCTAAATAACCGGAAACGCGGTTACCGCCTAAGTTCCCGCCTAAAATGGAACTCATTTCATGGCCACGCGTATTTCTAAAAAGACAGTCTAGGCCCCTAATTAATAAAAGTTTATCACGAATCGCGCCATTGAATTGATCGCCGAAGACTTGTGAAATGTTGCCAGCGATATTTCGCATTGGCATGTCACGCATGTAGGGAACTGCGCTGACAGCTTGAAGTTTTGCAGCTTCATTGCTGTTCGGATACCACTGATTTGCAGAGCGTCCGTTATCCTGAGCGATACACAGAAATCTTTTTGCGGGAATGGGTGCGGCCATGGCTTTAGGCATCATGCTTGGTAAAAAAGGCATTGCTAAAAAAGTACCACCAGTTCCAATTAAGAATTGCCTGCGTGATTTTCTATTATAAAACATAAATTCTCCTCTACTGTAGCGGTCCCAGTTTTTTCATCGTAAAATGTGACGTTCGGGTATAACTTTTTAACATTTCTAAAACTGAGCCACCCGTTCTATTAACGGCGTCGTACATTGGGGCTAAAGCGCAATTATCGCTAGCATTCGCATCGCGGCCAGTGTTGTACTGCATCCATTGTTTGACCATGCAAGCTTGCGCTGAACTGCTGTTAGCCATTTCAGCTTGAAATGCCGCAGCACCAGTTACGGTCACAGTCGAATCAGGCGTTAGCAATGGGTTTATAGTTGAATTAATAAGATGGGTTCTTGATTGACCGTTGGCCGTAATTGTTTCTTCGGTGCGAAAGCGACCAAAGCCGTCGAAATTTTCAAATGCAAAACCTGCGGGATTGATGCGGCTGTGACAAGCCATACATTGCGTGGCACTTGTTTTTGTTGCTACTTGGTCACGTGTCGATGCCAAAGGATCAATTGCTGATGCTAGCTGTTCCGCATTAGCAGGTGGTGCACCCAGCGGATCGCAAAGCATATGCAGTCGTGCGTGAACTCCACGTTTAATTGGACCGGACCTTCCGCCAGAATCTACAGCCAACATTCCTACCCGTGTCATGATACCGCCACGATTTGGATCAGTTAGCTGCACTGCTGAGGCTGAGATTGCAGTGCCATATACTTTTGCCAAATTTGCACTTCGTGGGAAAGCTACCTTGGTCGTCATTAGTCCTTGGTAGTTTGTCTTTTGTGTCCAGATTAAATAGTCCATAAGTTCTAGCATTTCTTGTTGGGATTCATTTTTGAAAGTGGCAAGGTCAATTCCATTTGCTACGGCTGCAGGTACGTTAATGTCGGGAATATAATTTAAACGCAGCCACTGAGAATAGAAATCACGAATTCCAGTTTTAGCTTTAGCAAGGCCAAAAATGCGATCTACCTGAGTTTGAATGCCGGCCGCAGTCGTTAAACCACCAGTTTTTGCAGCATCCAACAGGGCTTGATCAGGCATCGAGCCCAATATCGCGTAAGAAATTCGCGACGCAATTTCATAACCATCTAACTGAAATAAATCACTGCGACCATTCACTGCAGTACCATTAATTTCCATTTTGTACATAAACTGTGAAGTCATCATAAGACCCTGAATGACCCGCGCCATACTTTCTGCTGATGAGATTCCAGTTCTGTATAGGTTTAAAAAATTTGTTTTCTCAAGTGCTGTTAGTGGCCGACGCATAGCCCGTAATCCGAAATTATCTAGAAATGCGTTTACGCACGAATCGGCAACAGTGGCTTGCGCCATACACGCACCACCAATAGCCGTCATTTTAGCAGAGCTTGCCGTGATTGTATCAGCGGCTTTAATTGCTGTTTGAAAGTAAGCCTTTAGTAATGGCAATGATATCGAGATCGGATTTGTCGAATCG
>JANPNP010000362.1:0-10149 GCA_031427535.1 Bdellovibrionales bacterium
GAAAGTAGTAGTCGCCGGATGTTGGTGGTGAAAAATTATAAGAATTTGTCTTAACCTGTATCACTTTGGCAGCTTTGAATTTTTCATTGTCTGAAATTTCTAATCGATATGATTTTGCGCTACGGACTGACTTCCAGGATAAATTAACATTCGTATCTTTTTCTAAAGTAATATTTTGCTGCGGTTCTATAAACTGAGGCGTCGCAAGCCGAGCCAATTTAGGGGCTGGCGCTGGTGCGACCACAATCGGAATTGGCGCTACCTCAGGTGGCGGGGCTTGAACCACAGGCAAAATGATTGGCGTGGGTGCTATTAACGGAATGACCAGCTTGCGGTCTGCAGAATTTGCAGAAAACGAATTGGTAAGTGAAACCTTCCGAGTATCGGTGTTTCTAAATGTTTTTTTCACTTTAGATCTTGTAACTTGCACCGCACCGGTTTTTACAAGTAATTGAAAGCTTCCGCAAAGATCACTTTTTGAAAGTTCAAATTGTTCTTGGGTAGATTCGATCACGTATTTTTGTCCACAATCTGTGATAAGCAAAGGTTTTTCTAAACCAAAAGTTTTAATATTGCCAAAAGCTAAGTCGATCTGCAGGCGACTTTTATCACCCAAAAAATGCACCAATGAGTTCTGAGAAATTTGCAGTTTTTCACCATCGTTTAGTGTTACTACTGAAGACGATTTTTCGCCTGTAAAAAGACTATCGCCTTGAAAAATTTTATTTGCTACTTTGCTTGTTTCCCAAAAATAATCACTTTTTGACTTGTGTCGAACATCTGATTTAACGGCAGTTAAATTTCCAACTACAACTGCAGACGTGCGGTCGGACTTAAAAAACGTATCAAGATTTAATAATAAGTACATGCAAATTAAAATGCACAGCATGCAAAGTGCTAAAATGGCCTTATCTGTTTTACTAATATTTGCTTGCATCACGTCTAATCATCGACATTTGTTAGGTAAATAATAAGTCCAGGCAGGCTGGTGAACTAAAAAATCTTAGTTTATGGACGTTTCGCTAGGTCCAGGTAGTCGAAAGTTGCAAGTAATCCGGCAGAATAGCTTACGGACCACAGACTGTAATAGATTGATTGTTAACCTATAATGACTCAAATTTAAAGAGTGGATAAACAATTTAGTTTAAGACGAAAGATATTGATCTTGTTGATCGCAGTCAGCCTTTTCTCGGGCCTGACATTTCTTGCTATATCAATTACTACTTTTAAAAACGATAAAATCGCTTATATTTTTGAAACGAATAATAGTTTTATAAACTCGACGTCTGAACAAGTGAAAAACGACATCCGTTCAGCAACGAACGAAGTAAAGTTGATGTTGCTGAAGATGGTTAGCGACGGAACATTCACGGGTATTGTGGACAAAGCGTTAAGTGAAAACAGTACCGTTGATGCCATTAAAATTTATAAATTAGATGCTGCGAAAAATTTGCAGCTATTCTCAGAATTAAAAAAGACCGAGTTCGATAGTATTGAAGATGCGAACAAAGTCTTGCATAAGCTAGTCTTGCAAAAGGCGAAAGCACTAACTTTACTGGATGATTACGTTTTAGTTGCTGAAACAATTAAAATGGGCACAGAAGATTTGGTTGTGATCTACTATTTTAGGTCACGGGCATTGCAAAGTTTTTTCGAAAAAGGAAAGTCATCTCTTTCGTATTTGGTAGATTCAGCAGGAAATATTATTAAGGCAGACCAAGCATTAAATTCTGATTACGTTTCCAAAAATTTTCTTAAGTCGTTCCAAGAAATTAAAAAACTAAGTTCGACAACTTTACGAATAAAGACCATGGATGATAAAAAATGGCTTATGACAAGTGTTGCGCTTGGCTATGAAGATTACTATATGATTTCTATGACGGATGAAGACCAGGCGATGTATGCGATCAAGCGTTTAACTACTGAAGCTATACTTATTTTTGCAATCATTTTTTTCGCTATCGTGATTATCGGAGTTTTTACATCTAACTATTTAACATCGCGCCTATCGCAGCTGACTGCGGCCACAAAAAAGGTTATATCTGGCGACTACAAATTCGTGGTGCAGGCAAAAGGTAATGATGAGATCACTGAGCTTTCAAATAACTTTAATCAAATGACATTTGAAATCGTTCGGTTACTGGGCGAGACCGCCCACAAAGCCCGCATGGAGGCAGAACTTCGAACAGCTCACACGGTTCAGGAGACTTTGTTTCCCGAGCGTGAATGCAAGTTTCAAACAATGCATATTAAAGGCGAATACTTGTCAGCCAGCGAGTGCGGCGGCGACTGGTGGCACTATAGCGAAAACAGCGATTTTATTAATGTTTGGATAGCTGATGCTACGGGCCACGGTGCTTCGGCGGCCTTGCTGACCAGCGCAGCAAAATCTGCGGTATCGCTTATCGAAAGAATGAACGCGACACCGGCTCAATCCATGGAACTTTTAAATCAGGCTATTTGTAGTGTATCAAAAAATAACATGATGATGACATGCTTCCTTGGAGTTTTTAATAAGCGGACAAAAGTTTTAACATATGTAAATGCATCGCATGAACCAACAATTATTATGAAGCGCTCTGCAACGATTGTGAAAAAGGATCTTGTGTTTTTGAATGATAGTGTTGCGCCACGGTTAGGACAAAGTTTAGCTTCCACATACACTGAGTCGCAAGTGCAATTGGTATCAGGCGATAGAATTCTTTTCTACACCGATGGTATTCCGGACATTCAAAATACAGATCAAGAACCCTTAGGCGAACGCGGATTTATGAAGATTTTGGTTGCGTCATGCAATCAAAATCTTGGTTTTGTAGAATTTTCTGACAGCTTTACTAGTTCGTTAACTAGCTATCGCCAAAGCACTGAATTAAGTGATGACGTTACCTATTGTTTTACGGAAATTACATGAGCTACAAATTAGATTCAATGGAGCGCGAAAAAATTATAACGGCACTTCAGTTCAATAACACGAACTGGCAGGTTAGTGCGAAACACACTTTAATGGAAAAAAATAGCACGCAATTTTTTACATTATTTGAAAATGGGCTGACCGACAGTCAACTGATCGAGTATATGCTTTACAAAAACTATAAAAGCATTGTGCAAAATTCATTTCAACCGGCTACTGAGAAATTAAAACTTATTAAGCGGTTATCCATCAGCAGAAATCAATTTTTTAATCTAGAATTTAATTTACTTGAAGAGGGCGCAAAAACAGCGACATTAACATTTGGTAGGCAAACGTCGCGCGAAGAAATTCAAGCTGAAGTGTGCGACTTTATTAAAATGTCCGCCGAAAGTACCCGAGCAAGTAAGCTGCTTCAAACAATTGAAGAGCTGCTAATGAACGTTCAAGTTACGTCGGCCAATACAAAAACCGCGGCTGGGCAAGCCCTGTCATATTTAAAGCTTGAGTGCAGTGACAATTTAATTGCTATTTCAGCTTTCGATGATTGCGGAAGCTTAGACAGCAAAAAATTTCTTAAAAAAATTGAATCTGGTCTGTCCTTAGGTCTGGATAAATCCATCAACTTTGGCAAAGGTGGGGCTGGTTTGGGCTCATCTTACATTTTTCAAAACTGCGATTCGTTATTTTTAGGCGTAAATACGAATAAGAAAACTCGAGTTTCTGTAATAATGCCTTATAATGTAACTGAACGAAAATTTGATAGTTTGCAAAGATCTGTTCATATTATTGATATCAAATAACAGGAGCTAAGAATGTCGCGTTGTGAAATTCAAAAAAATGGAAATGATTACATACTATCTGGATCGATTGATGAGACATTCGGTCAAGCTACTGGCGAACTGCCAACTTTTGGTAAGTATGCAATTAATTTTAAGGGGCTAAAATCTATTAATTCAACCGGAATTCGTGAGTGGATAAAGTTAATGCAAAAGCTAAAAACTGTACAGCTGAGTTTTTCAGAGTGTCCTAAGGTTTTCATTGATCAGGTGAACATGATCCAAGGCTTTGCGCCGGCGAATACAAAGATTTTGTCATTTTATGTGCCTTACTTTAATGAATTAAATGAATGTGAAAAAAGTGTTCTTCTTGTTTACGGCAAACACTATGCGGATGGAAAAATTCTAGAGCTTCCAAAAGTGCTTGATGAAAAGGGCGGAGAAATGGAAATTGATGTCGTCGAAGCCAAGTATTTTAAATTTATAAAAGGATAATGATGGTAGCCGCGGCAGAAAGATCGACAACAGCGTTAACACCTAGGCAAGATCTATTTGAGATCTTTGCGCATAGTGATTTTTCACTGAAAAAGAAAAAGAAAATCATCGATGCATTAGACGATATTGATGGGTTCGAGCTTTCGTTCTTAATTAGCTTTATCCTAAGTATGGATATCACAGGCCACTTAAATATTATTAGTAAAACTAATGAAGTTATTGGGGTGTCCTTCAGTCATGGCTTTATTACCCACATTGATTTACCCGACCGCCAAACTTATTTTGGAACCCTACTGGTAGAGCAGGGATTGGTGCAGGCCAAAGATCTTGAGGCCGCCCTTCGCCAAACAGAGCTACATATAGGTCAGTACTTTCTAAAGCAAAAAATTGTCACACAGCAACAGCTAGACCTTATCTTCCGTAAGCAAATGGAATTGCGACTTGCGAAGCTTATCTGTGACAACACCTATAACATCAATTTTGCTGACGCTGCAGAAACCCCTTTGTTTATTAAAATTACTCGGAAAGATTATTATGAAATGTGTTATGAGTGGCTAGAAACGCGATTTTCAGAGCAGTGGTTGATAAAACATTACGCTACTTGGGAAAATTACCTGGTCATATTCCTTGACGGGCATACATACATCACCGAAGCCTTCAAAAAGAAGTTACTTGTTGATTTACCCGATTTCGAACGAGAAATTCGCAAGGGACTTCGTTTGAATCACTTAACAGAACTTTATCATTCAAAACAAAACGAATTTTTCAAAGCATTATTTTTTTTAAATATGATTGGTGTCGTGGTTTTTCACCAGTCACCAGATGTTGAGAAAATTTCAAAGCTTGAGACTATTTATCTGCAGTTAAAGGACTTAAAAGGCAAAGAGTTAGCTAAAGCAATTTCTGAGCTAACTCGAATGCCGGCTCATCAAACCGAGTCTATGTATCTTGCATTTTTAAAATTAATTAGCGAAAACACTGATGATGCGTCTCAGGATTATAAAAATCACTTAGTAAAAATTGCTATCGATTTCCTTGGGCAGCAAAGTAATGAAATTACGACAACCAAAGCTGTCGGTCAGACGCCACGAGCACAAATGGAAATTAATATTTCACAAAATGCAATAAACATTATTCAAAATGAGTTGCTACGTGGAAAGTATTTCGAAGCCTTTGGACAATTAAAAAAAGCATTCCTTGGTAATGATATGACCCCAAGCATGAAAGTTTATCTTTTATGGGCTAAGGTTGGGCATGCCCTTACTGCAGGTCTAAAAGTAAACCTGACCAATTTTGAAAATGAGCTTGCGGATCTGTCAGCTGATGATAAAGCAACAGCAGAGTTTGAATATGTTCAAAGTATGCTATGTAAACTAAAAGGAAATTTGTCTGGTAGTCAAAAACATTACGAAATTGCAGTAAAGAAAAAAGCACTGTTTTTAAATTATCCTTTGAACAAAAGTATATGGACCAAAATTAAATCTTCGTTGGGGCTTATGAGTTGAAAAATTTTACTGGTGGTTTTTTGCATGTATTGACTTTTGCTTGCCTGGCACTGCAGGCAAATGCACAGCCTATTGCTGCACCGCTACCATTCTTGTATTTAAATCAGTACTTTCAATACGATATTAAAAATCAAGATGAAATTTTTTTGGCAGGAAAAATATTTAATTTTGCTAACTTTAAGATTTCATCCAGTAACTCGAAAGCGGAAGTTGATCTGTTGCTTTTAAAGCCATGGATTATGAATAATTCTAGCCTGACGTTAAAAAATAAAATGAATTTACCTATTAGCTCAACACCAATTAAAAAAGAGAATTTGAATTACTTGCTTTCGATTCCGTCTGAAGCGACCACGCTTTGTCTTGTTTCTAGTTCTCGATTTTCCGAAACTGAGTTTTGTAAAAGCCTGGTTGCAACAAATTCGGCAGAATTCCAAATTCAGGTTATTGCTAATGGCGAGGTCCTTGATAGGACGGGTTTAGTTGTATTAAAAGATAAAGAAGGAATTCTTAATTTTTCTGCCGCGCTGTCTGTGGATCATGTGGCACTGTTAAAGACAAAAAAAAGAAATGTGTTGCCAGTATCAATCAAGAAACTTGCTGATGCGGATATGATGACTATTGTTTTTCGTGATCAAGGCTTAACAGAAAAAAATGCTTGGGAAGAGAAGATAAGTATCGACCAATCATTTGTAATTTTGCGTCTTGATCCATTAATAAATGTGAAACAAGATTTATATTTTAACGAAAGCGTCTCGAAAAAGTCGCCTCTTTCATATTCTTCTGCAGTTGTTAAGGCAACGCCCCCTAGACGGTTAGAAGAAAATGGCCTAACAACTGAAGTGTTTGGCATTTTTTCTGGATTGAAGGCTGCCAGTCCGGGATTGAATGTATCGTTAAACACTGATCTTGGTAAAGGTGTGCGTACCACGTATCGCTGGAGCGTTTCAGCGAAGATACGTGGCTTTGCACAGGCCCACATTTACCAAACTGCAATTGCCTCTGATGCTGGAAACAGTATTACAAACGCCAAACAAATGCCGTATGGTGCCGCTGCGGGTGCAGAGTATCAGCTTCAAAATCGCTTAAGTGTATTAAGCCAAGCACGAATTCAAAAAGATCTTTTTTTCAAGCGCAGCGGTACAAGTGGAGTTGAAATCATAGCTGGGCATAATGCCGAACTAGCTGTGGCTCCGACATATCAAATTTACCGGACCGTCGATTCGAAACTAAGTGCTGAATTAACGGGTAGTTATCTATACACCTCTGAGGCCGCCGGAACTTCTGCGTCGGGATTAAAGACGCAATTTGGATTGACTTACATACAGCGTTTCGAGTTTGGTCAGTTTACTTTAAGCTCACGATACGGCCTTCGCTCGCAAAACTTTGGCGAATTTAAGTTTTCAGAGCAAATCGCTGATTACGGCGTGGGTTACCATTATCTTTTTTAACCTGAATAAAAGTGTCTCAATTTAAGAATTAAAGCAAATATTTAAAGTATCCGATAAGTTAAGGTATGAAGAACAAAATTATTTTATTAGCACTAGCTACGGTACTACAAGGTTGTTCCAATCCTTTCGGCCAGGGCTCGTTAGTCGATTCGATCTCAGATGGAATAGGTTCACTTTTTGGAAAAACCGAAAGTAACTTAGTTGCCGGTGGAACGCAGCAGTTTCAGACTGCGGCCTCGTACAAAGGTTCAATTTCTGTAGGTAACTATATTAATCAAAGCCAGCAGATGACAAATGGTGGTTACCGCGTGATCACTACAATTAAATAGTAATCACGATATTTTTATAACAACTTAATAGATTCGTTAATCCATTTACTAAAAACAATAGCACTCATATAGACCCCATAGCCATGGCACGACTGTGCTGTAGGTTCTTCACCAATTTTGTTCTTAGGGTGGGTAACATAGGAAGCAATTCCTATGACAAAGAATTCTTTCTTGACGGTGTCGAAAATAAATCCTGGGCTTCCTGAGTCCCCAGAGCAAATTCCGGTTTTATCAAATTGCTCGACGGTGATTTTCGGATTTTCAACCTTGTAATCAAGAACAGGCTTTAACACATAATTCAGAAGCGATTCAGGATTTTCGGGAGCCTCTCCTTCAACTTCAGTAAGGCCGTAGCCAATAGAAATAATTTGCATGGCCGAGTTTGTTTGGCTTACATCTGCTATTTTAGAAATTCGCACATCATCTAGATCAGCACTTAACTGCACCAGCGCCACATCATTTTTTACTTCAGGCTTAGTTTGATAATCCTTGTGAATAAAAATGGTTTCCACTTTTACCCAATCGGTCGGAATAACCTTGCTATCTTTGAATGGGTTCAAACTTAGGACGGCATTAACTTGCGAAGGCTCCATTCCAGCAACACAGTGTGCAGCTGTAAGTAGCACGCGTTTTGAAATTGCTGAGGCCGTGCAGATTTTATTATGTTGGACTGACATGCCTGACATTGTCTTTGTCCATTCGACCCCAATAGCTAAATAGATAACTTTGTTAGCGAAAGCAGTTGATGCTTTCACAGGTTTGCCACCTAAAATTTCTGTATGTTGAATGGTAGGGCCTTGACGATAATATGTCTTAGCTGGACCATCACAGGCGAATATTGCAACTAAGCCAGTTAGCAAAAGCACGTTCATAATTTTTATAGACCTTGTACCATTGTTCGACACCATTTTATCCCCCGATAATAAGCCATCCCGTTCTTAGACAAGCTAAGTTCAGAAATCGCTGTATCACATTGAGAAATTGCAAGCCCTTTGCCAGTGTTCAGTATCGGAAAACGTGAAAAAATTGCACAATAGAAGGTGAGCTAACCAGTTGATTTTTCGGCGCAATTTAATTGTTAAATCCCGCAAGATTGATCACTTTTTAGCCGATAAATAAATGATGAACCGTTGGACGTATCTTCGCATTCTTTTATTTAGTTTCTTAATGGCAGCGTGCTCGCGCAATCCATTGGGCGAAGATTTGACTCAGACCATCGTGAATTTAGGTTTTCGTATTACGTACTCGTGCGGAACATCGCTAAATCAAGACATACCATTTACTTGCGCCTTCCAAGCTGATGACTCAACAATCGCAAATATTGTTTATAGTATTCAGACGGGCACAACGTGCACGTGGGCTAGCATCAATTCAACTTCGGGAGTAGTAACTGGAACTCCGAATGATAATCAGGTGGGAAATTGCAATTTAATAATTGGTGCAGTAAATACAGAACGTCGCGGACTAAACTTGGTTGTGCCAGTTGTCGTGCAGAATGTGGCTCCGATATTTACTCCGATTGCAAACCCTGGAAGTATCGCTGAGGATTCTGCACTAAGTGTTATTAGAACAGGGGCGCAAGTTACCACGACGGAAGAGGGCTTCGGAAATTATGGCTTTGCGACAGCAACGGCTCCGCGGTGTTCGGACAATGCGTTAGTCCTAACTATCGATGCATCCACCGGAGCCATTTCTTACCGCCCAGCTTTAAATTATTTTGGTACGTGTTATATACGCGCCTCATTCGATGATGGAAACGGCCAGCCCAATAGTGTTGTCACATCAGAATTTTCGATAACTGTAACACCGGTAAACGATGCACCAGTCTTAGCGTTAATTCCGGATCAGACAATTTTCGAAGGTGGCGTTGCAACTGTGCCTGTGATTGTTTCAGATGTTGATAATGCGCTTGTGTGCTCGGCGGTAAGTTTAACTGTTACATCTTCAAATACAACTTTAGTTAATGCGTCCGCCATGGCACTTAGCGGAACAATTCCAAATTGTGTTTTAACCGTAACTCCATTGTCTTTGCAAAACGGCGTCACCACGATAACTGTGGTTGCTAGTGATGGAACATTAAGTGCAACTGATGCATTTGATTTAACAGTTGTCGCCGTTCCGGATCCACCGGTGCTTGCACCAGTTGCAAATCAAATGGGAACTGAAGATACCAATCAGGTTTTTTCAATTAATATCACAGATCCAGATACAGTGCTTGCGTGTAACTCGTCGTTTGTAAGTGCGACATCATCGAATGCAGCCCTGTTACCAATTTCAAATATTGTGATTTCCGGTGCTCCGCCAAATTGTACAGTAACACTTACTCCAGTTGCTAACATGAACGGGGTGTCGAACATTGTTCTTTCGTTAACCGATGGCACGACTACAGTTAGTCAAACCTTTGCCGCAAATTTTGCAGCTGTCAATGATCCACCAGTTATCACCGGAATTGCAAATCAGACAACTGCCGAAGATGCACTTGCTAGCGTTAACTTTTCAATTTCAGATGTGGATAGCACTTTGACCTGTGCTGCTTCCGTTACAGCAATGTCTTCAAATATAGCTTTGGTTCCGATTAGTAATATTGTGATCAGCGGCACGGCTCCGAATTGTGTGGCAACGTTGACTCCGCTTGCTGATCAAAATGGAGTATCAAACATTAATCTAACTGTAACTGATGGAAGT
>JANPNP010000363.1:0-8397 GCA_031427535.1 Bdellovibrionales bacterium
CAAGAGAATATCCGCCGGCTAACCAAAATGGCTTACCTGTCTTGTTAAATATTTCGGAAACTTCAGTGATTAGCGGGTAAAGTGCACCCGGTTTTTCGCTCGTCAGAGTAAAGAACTCAAATCTTTGTTTGCAGTAATACGACGTTTTGCTTCACCCCATTGTTGTGCCAAAAATGGCGACACAGATCCAATTTCACTTACCTTTTGCAACAGAGGAAATAACGTAGCGGGTTGGCGGCGTATCCATTCGCCTGATTCATTTTGCAAAATAGTGTTTGCACCGCCATACGAGTGACGACCAAGCTTTACCTCGCCATCAGGGAATTTGTTTTTCATAAATGTGACAACGCCTGAAATGGAATCCTTCGGAATTGGCTGATTCGTTTTCTCAGACCAAACTAATAAAGCAGTAAGACCACGAAGCACATCGTACAAATAAAAGCGTGGAAAACACAACTGGGTCCAGGTCTCGGCGCTTTTACTTTCGCTGGAATTGTAATTGGTAGCAGAGCCCGAACTTAAATTTCGTTTTATCAAAAAGTCTGCAGCCCTAGTTAAAAATTTATTTTCTTCGACGGTCCATGCGCGGGGTGTGTACAGCAGCACCGCTTCAAATGCTGCGATTGTGCCCACCATAGAACTTGGAACTTCGTCTTTGACCAGGTAGGCTTCATTGTCGCAGTTAAGGCCGCCATCACCCATTTGATACTTAAAAAACCAGGGACGAATCCACGGAAGTTTCTGATCAACATCAATGCCCCATTTTGCAAGAACCTGATAGACATTTCCAAGTTGGCAATGGCAGGGGCTTCCGCGGTAAGGGTCAACATCTGGTGGCATCTCGTGCGCATGAATAGGAAAAATTTTAAGCGGCAATTTATTTAGCGTCGATATGTACGCCAAAATTATTTTTTCTGGTATCTGGTGGGTTTCTCGCATCTCGTGTAGCAGCAGCATGTGCCACCACGGCGAATCCCACTTAGGCCAGTACGCATCAGCCGTTATAGTATTTAGGGCTTTATCAGAATTTAAGTAGTTTACAGACTCTTGAATTTGTTTTTGCATATTTAAATATTCTTTATAAAAGTCATGATGTTGCCTCAGTCGTTAAAAAATATATATTAACAGAAATATCATAAATCACGAAATTTTATGACTGTTTTATCGAAAACCGTAAGTTCCGTGACACGCTGGTTTTTGAAAAACTTAATCCCAAAGGGTAATGCTTAGTATCATGTTGCCTTAGTCGGACTCAAACTTAGCCTTATCCATACATAAGTCTAGAAAAATAAAGTGTTTTAAGTATAGAAAACTTTATGCAAATTCACTTTGTATCGGACAGCTGCTACAGTTAGTTACTTAACAAACCAAGTTCCATCAAGATATATAAAGTCACGGAGATATAAATGAAATCAGTACAAGTGCATTTGCGCAAAAAAGATTTAACGAACAACATACTTCAACCGCTTATAGATTTAAAACCACATGTTGTCATAGCTTTTGCAGATATTGAATGGGCAAACGACGGCGATTTTTTGCAACGGCTTCGCACGGCGCTTTCAGGTGTTGAAGTAGTCGGGTGCTCGACTGCTGGTGAAATTTCAAATAAAGGATTATTTGATAAATCAATGGTTCTAACGGGTATTCGTTTTGACTCGGCTGACTCTAAAGTGCGTATATTTGAAGAAGTTGTAATTGCAGATCAAGCAGAAACTGGTCGGAAATTGGGAAAACAACTTGCTGCTGAAGATTTGCGTGGAGTTTTTTTATTTGCGCCGGGAATTGCAATTCAGGGATCCTCTTTACTTAAAGGTCTGAAGTCAGTAATCGATGAATCCACGTTAGTTGTCGGCGGGCTAGCCGGTGACAGTGGTAAATTTAAAAGTACAGCCGTATTTCATAACGAAAAAAGCTTCAATGACAAAGTATTAGGACTTGCTTTTTATGGTAAAGATTTAGAATTAAGGCACACCGCTAAAGCAGGTTTTAGCTCGTTTGGTGGCGTTCGACAAATTACTAAAGCGCAAGAACATATTGTTTTTGAAATCGACGGGCAGCCGGCACTAAAAATCTACAAAGAGGCATTAGGTAAGCATGCCAATGATCTTCCTTCAACGGGACTTATGTTTCCATTAGCTGTGCTTGATAATCAACAATCTGAAACTGGACTTATACGGGCTGTCCTAGGGGTTGACGAAGCTGCTCAATCTTTATTTTTAGCTGGTGATGTTGAGGCGAATACATTTTTTAAATTGATGCGAGCTGAAAATAAAGGTTTGATTGCCGCTGCCGGTAAAGCAGCGCAAAACGTTAATAAAAATGCAGTCGAGGGTTCCTTAGGATTTTTAGTCTCTTGTGTTGCACGACGCATGGTTATGGGCGAAGCAATCGAAGATGAAATTGAGGCAGCTATTTCTGAATTAAGTGATTGCACAAATGTCTCCGGGTTTTATGCGTATGGAGAATTTGGACCCTTTTTTACAGCTGGCGATTGTCAGTTACACAATCAAACGATGTCCGTAACCGTTTTAAGTGAAAGAGTTAGTTGAACAACCGTGTTCTTCGACGCCAATTAAAAAAGTTTGTACAGATCAACGGTGACGATGACCTTGCTGCGGTATTTAACTTTTTAACCGAGTCAGCACGAGCGACCCCAAGCCCACCGGAAGGGGTTACTAACTTCATCGAAGGGTTTCATGATTTTTTTGATGCAGTTGATAAAGGTTATAACGAATACGACCGCGTTCTTAAAGCGCGAGAAACATCAATTGAAATAAATGAAACCGAAGTAAACCGTGTTCACGGTTTACTTAAAGCAGAATTACAAACTCGAGATCAAGTTTTAAAGCAACTAAGATTGATATTGGCCTCAATGACTGACTCTTCACCAAATTCTGAGTCAGAAGAATTGGTGGAATTAGTCAATAATGTCGAAAAGCTAGTGCAAAACCATTTAGAGCGTTCACGAGATTTAGAGATTGTTTTTAACGAAAGTTTAAAGATATCCAAGAGTCGAAATTTTTCGGAGCTCGGTCATAATTTAAGAAAATGCGTGATTTCATTAGTGAACACCAATTCATGCGTTAATATTTATTTAAATGCGCAGAAATTACTGCTAAATGAAAGTGACAACTTTTTCAAACTGTCAGATCAAGATGACATTGAATATGGCGCCAGTTTTTCATTAGCTGAATTATCGCAATCGGGCGTAAAGATTTTCATGATAAACGATGATGAGGCTACAGATCCAACTTTTTTAATCGCTGTGTCGGCAAAAGATTCTGAGCTAAGGTGGGAAATTTCACCGACATTGTTTCAAATTATAAAGGCTTTATCAGCTTCAATTCTATCAACTGTTGAAATTATTCATAATATTCAAAAGGAAAAAGTTAAGCAGCGTATGGAAATAGAACTAAACACTGCTCGGTTAGTTCAACAGACCTTAGTGCCAGGTGATTTTTTTACAGTTAATAATCAGATTATTTTTGCCAGCTGGTACCAAACTGCTTCTGAATGTGGTGGGGACTGGTGGGGAAATTACCAATTAAAAGATGGACGCCACTTAATCCTTATAGGCGATGTAACCGGTCATGGGATGGGTAGTGCGCTGCTTACAGCAGTTATAAAGGGGTTTTGTGACGGTATAGAAAATCGTTCCAATTTAAATATTTGCGATTTTTTTGTAGAACTGAATGAGCAAGTAATTAAATCGGCAATTAGTGAAAAATGGATGTCTATGCTGGGTATCGTGTATGATCCGCAACACCGAACTTTAGAAATGGTTACAGCGGGTCATCCCTTACCGTTTTTAATTCGTACTCCAAAAAATGGAAAATCCAACTCTCAATTTATAGATGCAATAATCAATCCTATGCTTGGTCAAAACATCAATAAACTTGAGGGGAATGATTTTCAGGTTCAGCGTTATGAAGTTAATAAAGGCGACAAGTTGTTTTTGTTTACCGATGGTTTAACTGAAGCGTGTTCACCCGAAAGTAAAGAATTTTCCGAATCAAGACTGTTGCGAGTTATTAATTCAGCATCGGCAGATGCTGACGCCATATTTTTTCGAGATCTTATTCGTAAAAAAAATGAAGACTTCCGTAAAGAAGCGCCATTGCTTGACGATATTTCTTTAGTCGTAGCTGAATTTATTTAATGAAATCCTTATGTAGCCGGAAAGCAAGACACAATTTTCAAGTCGAACTATATAGTCAAACCGTCAAAATATTTGTCAGTCTAGCAATTATTATAACTTAATAGGCTTTAGCTGCAGACCAAAACTTCCATATGGCTGTAAAAAATTTAATTCCGTACAAACCAGCCACAATTTGTTATAACGACAGGATATGAAAAGAAAAACATTAAGCAATCTTTTGACTGTTGGGTTTCAATTTACAATCACCTTGATCATATTGGTATCGCAAAGTGTGCGTGCTGATGAAAACTTTAAGAAATTGAATTGGCAGATGTGGGATGTTTCAATTCTTTTGCCACTACCAAAAACTGACAAAGAAATTGATCAGCTTCTAACCCCACAAAACCGAAATGAACTTGGTGCTTTAATCGCGCCCAGAATTATTCAAAAGCTTCCTATCTTAGTCAGTCGAGAACTAAATGAGGACGTATTTGGAAACCAGTTAAAGGTGATTGGAATACGCCTTGACCCCTGTTTTCAAGAAGGCGCTGCTCCAAAAAGCTGTGCGCAACAAATTCGTTTAATCTGGCAACCCATCACGACCAACAATGGTCAGGCATTAACTGTAGATGCTGCCGTTCATACATTCTACGAACTTACTGCCAAGCAATGGTCAGAATTTGTGTTACAATACGAAAGTCTGCTGCAGCAAACAAAACGTCCCGTGCAAACTGAACTCAGTATCCATCCAATTATTGAAAAAGAAGGTCTGAACGGTGAAATGTGGCTTCAATTAAAAGAATTAATTATGAAATATTGTGGTGAAACGAATATTTCCCGTATTACAGTTATGACTTTAGAAGGCGGCGGCGATCAATGGACTTTCATGGGTTTTGATGTCACTGAAAATTCAGTTCTGCCGCTTGCCATCCCTAAAGTTTTTGGAACCGGGCAGACCTTTATGGCAGCCCTTGTTAACAGTTTTGATTTTGTGGGTTCCATTATGCCAATTAACTTTTCTAATTTAGGGTTGTGGTTTATGGATAACTCGAAGAACGCAAAAATCAAATTCCCTGAAAAAGATTTCAAAGTTTGGACTGAGGATCTTTTAAAAATTGAAAACCCACGAATTCATAATCCCGGAACAACTGACTGTGTATCGTGTCATCTTGCAACAAACATACTTTCATGGCAGGAGCGAAATTTTAATTCTTGGGACTGGAAATCTATAAAATCCAACCAGGCGTTTACTAGCTCACAGAACCTTTTAAATTCAACAATAAAAAATTCGCCCACGCAACATTTAAGAGCGTTCGGCTACCAAGATAAGGCAGCTCGGTTTTCCCAGCGCGTTGTCAATGAGACAGCCCTGGTGCTGGATTGGTTTAATCAGAAGTAGGACTAGCTTGAGATTCAATGTCCCGCTGTAGGCCCATTGGGACACTAATTGACTAACGTACTAAAGAATATTAGAATGATAGTTATGAAAAAAGAAGTCAAGACCGCGATATACAAGCAGCTAGCCAGAGCAACCAAAGCCATGAGCCACCCGAAGCGAATTGAGATAATGGATTTGCTAAGTCAGGGCGAAAAGACAGTTGATACAATTGCAGATCAGGCTGACCTCGGAGTCAAAAATGCGAGTGCCCAACTGAAAGAGCTTAAATCAGCACTCTTGGTAGAGTTTCGAAAAGTGGGAAAACACGTATTTTATCGTTTGGCTAACCAGCAAGCTTCCGATTTGTTGCTCTACTTAAGAAAACACAGTGAACAACAGTTCGTAGAACTTCAAAAAATCGCAGCAGAAACTTTTTTCGTATCAGATCAACTGCAGTCGGTGAATCGAAAACAACTTATTTCAAGGGCAAAGCGCGGTGATGTGATTTTACTGGATGTGCGCCCCACGGATGAGTATCAAAGTGCTCATCTGCCGTTTGCGCGATCAGTTCCAATAAGTGAATTGTTGCAAAAGCTGAAGACGATTCCAAAGACCAAGGAAATCGTCGCCTATTGCAGGGGTTCTTATTGTTTCTTTGCGAAAGAAGCCGTTGAAATTTTGAGAAAGAAAGGATTTAAAGCATATCGGCTTACGGATGGTGTGCCTGAATGGGAATCGTATGGCTTACCTGTGATTCGCACAAGAGGTGCCTAGATGAAGGTTTCAGCAGCGGGGTCTGCAATTGGTCCAAAGCTTGGGCTTCGTGAAAATGCATATCAGTTTTTTCTTTTAGTGATTGTGAATGCGTTCGTCGGAGCCATGATAGGTTTAGAAAGATCTATTCTACCCGAGCTGGCAGAAAAAGAATTTTCTCTGGCGGCGAAGTCAGCGATTTTATCATTCATTGTGGTTTTTGGATTTACGAAAGCAAGCATGAATTACTTCGCGGGCCGTCTATCAGATAAGTACGGACGCAAGCATGTTTTGATTGCTGGATGGCTCTTTGCGGTTCCTGTTCCATTTCTTCTTATGTGGGCACCCAGCTGGAATTGGATTTTAGTTGCGAATATTTTTTTGGGATTAAGCCAAGGGCTGACTTGGTCCACCACCGTCATAATGAAAATTGACCTTGTAGGTTCCAAGCAACGCGGTCTTGCTATGGGACTTAATGAATTCGCAGGCTACATTGCTGTAGCTGGGTCCGCGCTTGTTACAGGCCTTATTGCAAGTCGATATGGAATTCGCCCAGAGCCATTTTATTTGGGAATTGCATACGTCGTTTTCGGGTTGCTAATCAGTTTGTTCTTGGTCAGCGACACACACGATCATATGCTGGCGGAGGTAGAAAGCAACTCTGCACCGCAGGGCCTGCGGCAAAAAGAAATATTTCTGCAAACTTCGTTTACTGATAAGAATCTCTCGGCAGTTACGCAGGCTGGTTTTGTCAATAACTTGAACGACGGTATGGCCTGGGGTTTATTCCCAATTCTGTTTGCTTCTGCAGGGCTAGGTCTGAAGGACATTGGATGGTTGGCAGCTGTGTACCCTGCCTCTTGGGGTGTTCTTCAGCTTTTTACTGGGTATTTGTCAGATAAAGTTGGAAGGAAATGGCTGATTGTCTGGGGTATGTGGATTCAAGCGACTGGAATTGCCGTCACAGTTCTTAATCAGCATATTTTCGGTTTTGTTTCTGGTGGACTTTTGTTGGGAGTTGGAACGGCGATGGTTTATCCGACTTTGCTGGCGACAATTGGTGATGTTGCACATCCTAGCTGGCGGGCTTCCTCTATAGGGGTTTATCGATTGTGGCGTGATTCAGGTTACGCTGTCGGTGCGTTGGTGTCTGGGATTATTGCCGATTCTTTTGGGTTAGATTCTGCAATTTGGTTTGTCGCCATTATTACATTCATAAGTGGAGTTGTGACTGCTGTAAGGCAGTCAGAAACCCTATCCACTGAGCTTCGGAATTAATCAGCAAAAATGAGTTCGATAACGGCAGCTATCTGTGCGCGCTTCTTTGTTGTGGTGACGAAATCGATTAAAATTTTCAACGACTGCATCCAGTACTAAAACCAATACCAACCAAGGTTATCGCTTGCCATGACATAAAGGATGATCTATTTTTGAAATAGTTAGGGAGTAGTTTCTCTGCGTTTCGAAGCAGTGAAATGTGTCGACATACTGGGCCAGCCATTGGCGTCGGCCGGACCGGCGTAATCTCAACCTGGCCAAAACCGATTTGCAATAAAGACCCGTCGGTCGCATCGTTAGCTTGAGCCCATACGGCAGCAGTTTTAAAGACCAACAAACTAAAGCAAACGATCCAAAACGACGTTCGTTGAACTGGAATTGTCATAGGTTGCCTCGGTAGGGTTGGGATTCAGAACCGTTCTCGATTCATTCCCTAAATTGTAGTCTGTGTCTTCCTATCAATCCTCGCAGATCCATCATGAACAGCGGACGATAGTGGAGAAAGTTCGATGAAACTCGTTGGATCCCCATTGCGTATTGTAACATCCTTGAATCGAGACGGTGCGATTGGCACGAATACAATGAGACATCAACTTGCAAAACGCTGCATAAAAATCGTTCACGGCGTTGAGCTGGAGCTTGGGAACGAGAGGGTACGATGGAAAGTAAACTACCCAGCCTAGCACTGCTCGAGACTTTAGTGTGTTAAAATCCGACCAGTTCGGCGAAGGCATTGGAAGCCATTGTATTTCGAATCGTCGGGAGAATAGTAAAAGGATTGCAACACCATGACAGACGTAACGTATCGACCTGAACCGGATCTTTCTGCCGACGAATTTATCGACTGTTT
>JANPNP010000364.1:0-5024 GCA_031427535.1 Bdellovibrionales bacterium
ACAAGACGCAGAATATAACTCTAAAAAGGCCAAGGGGACAACTGTTAAGTTATCCCCTTGGCTTGAATTTTGATTATTTTTTTGAGCTTTACCAAAAATCTATTAGCGCGAAGCGTTAATAGATTTATAACAACTACTCAACAATTTCAGTAACAACGCCGGCGCCAACAGAACGGCCACCTTCGCGAATTGCGAAACGTAGTCCCATTTCCATAGCGATCGGAGTGATTAACTCAACGTTAACTTCGATCTTATCGCCAGGCATAACCATTTCAGATCCAGCTTTTAAAGTAACAACACCAGTTACATCCGTTGTACGGAAGTAAAACTGTGGACGGTAATTTGTGAAGAACGGAGTATGACGGCCACCTTCTTCTTTAGTAAGGATGTAAGCCTCGCCTTTGAATTTTTTGTGCGGCTTAACTGTTCCTGGCTTAGCAAGAACTTGTCCACGCTCAACGTCTTCTTTTTTAGTACCACGAAGTAAAACACCGCAGTTATCGCCCGCTTGACCTTCATCAAGAAGCTTACGGAACATTTCGATTCCTGTAACAGTTGTTTTTTGAGTTGGTCGGATACCAATGATTTCGATCTCGTCATTTACTTTAACGATTCCACGCTCTACACGGCCAGTAACAACAGTTCCACGACCAGAGATTGAAAACACGTCCTCAACTGGCATTAAGAAAGTTTTATCAACTGCACGAGCAGGTTGCGGAATGTATGTGTCACACGCTTCCATCAGTTTCATGATCGATTTTGTTCCCAAATCAGAATCAACGCCCTCTAAACCAAGTTTAGCAGAACCCTGAATGATTGGAATGTCATCGCCTGGGAAATCGTATTTAGAAAGAAGTTCACGAATTTCCATTTCAACTAGTTCTAATAATTCTTTGTCGTCAACCATGTCACACTTGTTCATGAAAACAACAAGAGATGGAACACCAACTTGACGAGCAAGTAAGATATGTTCACGCGTTTGAGGCATAGGACCATCGGCAGCAGAAACTACTAGAATTCCGCCATCCATTTGAGCCGCACCGGTGATCATGTTTTTCACATAGTCAGCGTGTCCTGGACAATCAACGTGTGCGTAGTGACGGTTAGCCGTTTCGTATTCAACGTGAGTTGTAGAGATCGTGATACCACGCTCTTTCTCTTCAGGGGACTTATCGATTTGATCGTAAGCCATTGCCTTAGAGTTACCTAATTTCGACAGAGTCGTTGTGATGGCTGCTGTTAAAGTTGTTTTTCCATGATCGACGTGACCGATAGTTCCGATGTTCACATGGGGTTTGTTCCGTAAAAATTTCTCTTTAGACATTATGTCCTCCTGCAGAGCTTGTTATATATTTTCGTTCTAAACTACTAAATCTTTTTAATCTTAAAACTTAATCTTAAACTTCTAAACACTTTAAAAACAAATTCAAAATTTGGAGCCCGTGATCGGAGCCGAACCGACGACCTCACCCTTACCAAGGGTGTGCTCTACCACTGAGCTACACGGGCATTTCCCGTTCAAAAATTTGGAGCGGGGAACGGGTCTCGA
The DNA here is from genome assembly GCA_031427535.1 of Bdellovibrionales bacterium. Lineage (GTDB taxonomy): Bacteria > Bdellovibrionota > Bdellovibrionia > Bdellovibrionales > Bdellovibrionaceae > Pseudobdellovibrio. The sequence goes on from JANPNP010000364.1 coordinate 1,550, forward strand.
ACCCGCAACCCTCTGCTTGGAAGGCAGATACTCTAGCCAATTGAGCTACCCCCGCCCGGGTACAAACTTTTGCGACTACACAGCTGCTTTCTAGTATGATCGCAGGTGCGATCAAAAACTGTGGCTACTAGAAACTAAAACCTACTTCTTGCGAAATCGATTTGGTGGGCAGGGAAGGATTCGAACCTTCGTAGACGTAAGCCAGCAGATTTACAGTCTGCCCCCTTTAGCCACTCGGGCACCTACCCAAACAGTTGCGCACTCGTAAAAATTTGGAGCTGGTTATGGGACTCGAACCCGCAACCTGCTGATTACAAATCAGCTGCTCTACCAATTGAGCTAAACCAGCAACGTCAGACACAAGTCGAAAAAAAATAAATTCGGTTTATGCTGCAAAGTAGAATTTCTACTGGAACTAGGTAATTAGGTCAAAATAATTTTCAGTACAGTCTATTTTTTAGAACTCCATTGCCGTTTGGTTTCCGCAAGTGCCAGTGCTGCCGATACAGAAACATTGTAACTAGCGTCAGCTGACAGTTGTGGAATGCTTACTAATTCATCACAAAGTTTCTCGGTTGTCGTCCTTAGACCTTTGTCTTCTGCACCTAAAACCCAAATTACTTTTTCGGGAAATTTAATATCGTAAATGGTTTTTTTCGCTCGGTGGCTTAGACCGTATACCCAGAACCCGGCTTGCTTTAAAGTCTCGAAAGGTTGCGTAAACTGATTATTTCGATAGATCGGAACGTGCTCAACTCCGCCGCAGGCAACTTTACTAACAGTTGCGGTAACTCCAACGGCGCGATCGTCAGGAATTATGACTCCGTGCACACCCATCAACCAACTTGTACGCAGAACAGCGCCCAAGTTATGTGGATCTTCGACTCCGTCAAGCGCGACAACTAGACCATTATTTTCCCAACCCAGATCTTGATATTTAAATTCGGGCGTTTCATTTGAAAATAGAACTGCGCCCTGGTGCGAGTGACACAGTTGCGCCAGCTGGCTTTCGGATTTTTCTTCAAATTTAATTTTCAAAGCGTTTAACACGTCGACAACTTCACGAAGATCTGCAGACGTTTTCCAATTGTTTTGCAGCAGCGCAGCCTGCACTGATTTCGGACGCTTTTTTAAAAGTTCTTTTATAGCGTGGGTCCCAGCGACGTGGCGCCACCCTTTCGGAAACGTTGGCTTAGGCTCGCGGGGCGCGTCGAATTTTAAATTTTTTGGCGCAGTGACTGAGGGTGGTTTACTTTTTGCGGCAAAGCCTTTTGGGCGAAATACTTTTTTCATGACTAATTACTTTCTACTTTGAATTTAAATATGGCGGATTAACAGCCCTCTAAAATTTCTAATACTGTCTCGCGCGGCTGAATAGACTTTAATATGGTCCGTCCGACAACTAGCGCTTGAGCGCCAGATTTTATGGCCTCTTTTGGGGTCATGATTCGCTTTTGATCTTCAGTTACATCACTGGATAAACGAATACCTGGAACGACTTTAAAAAAATCTTTTTGCGCAAGAAGCTGAAGTTCGTGACCTGAACAAACCAGTCCGCGAAGCCCTGCTTGGTAGGCCAACTGCGATAAGCTGCGCACATGATTTTCGACCGACCACGAATGAAAATTTTCAGGAAATGAGGTTTTGTCCCAGCTTGTTAGCACGGTCACAGCCAAAATTTTAAACGGTCGAATGCGATTTAACTCACTTTCCAGTGCGGCCATTTTTACTAAAGCTTCATGCCCTGCTAAAGCATGTACGGTGACCAAAGTTGCACCGGCTTTGAAGGTAGCACGCACTGCAGATTCCATAGTTGATGGAATATCAAAGTACTTATTATCAACGAAAACCGGGGCTATTTCAGCCAGTTCGCTGACAAGGGTGGAACCGTAATTGTAAACTAGTCGTGGGCCGACTTTAATTCCGCCGACCATATCGCCTATGTAATCTAATATTTTAATGGCGTCCTCTTTGGTATCTACATCAAGGGCCAGAATGAGAGGATTTTTTAAAAAGCTCATGCTAATATTTCCACAACCTTTTTAGCAACATCAGCAGCTGCTAATTTTGTGACTTCTTTTGTTTTTCTGATGACGACTTCTATTTGGCCAGCATCAAAACCTTTTCGTCCGACCACAACTCGTACTGGAAAACCTAGCAGATCAGCATCTTTAAATTTTATTCCGGGGCGTTCATCCCGATCATCTAGGAAAACTTCAATCTTTTTTTCCTCTAGACTAAGCTTCATCTTTTCTACATACGAAGTAAGTTCTGCATCTTTTGGGTCCAGATGACAAATATGAACTTGGAATGGCGAAATTGCAGCTGGCCAAATGATTCCATCAGCATCGTGACTTTGTTCGATAGCGGCCTGCACTGTTCGGGTCACACCAATTCCGTAGCAACCCATTTCGTAGAATTGTGATTTTCCGTTTTTATCCAGAAACACGCCATTCATTTTCTTTGCGTATTTTTGGCCAAGATAAAACACGTGGCCGACTTCGATACCACGGTAGGATTTAAGGAGACCGTCCGATTCAGGACATTTGTCCCCTTCTTTCGCTAGTCGCAAATCTGCAAACTTAGTTACTTGGTAGTCGGCTACGTGATTTATATTTTTGAAATGAAAGCCGTCTTCGTTAGCGCCAACAATATAGTTTTTAAAATTTTCGATACCATGATCAGCGTAGATTGGAATTTTTAATCCCACCGGTCCGCAGGATCCTGGATTTGCCGAGGTCACTAATTTTACTTCATCGTCTGTTAACAACTGTGGAGCGTTCGTCATTCCTAGCATATTTTTAACTTTGATAGGATTCACTTCATCGCTACCGCGAAGTAACACTGCAAATGCTTTTAGCGATTTTTCTTTGGGATCTTCATTGCTGCTGAAAAACAAAGTTTTCACTAGCTCAAATTCCGTCACACCGGTGAATTTTGCAAGGTCTGCAATTGTTTTTTGTCCTGGTGTTGCGAACTTTTCTTTGGTCTTCGTTTCGGTTTCTTTTGATTTGTATGGTACTGGATCAATTGCCGGACACACTTCGATATTCGCAGCAAAGTTTGTTTTATCACTAACAAGTAGCGAATCTTCACCAGCTTCAGCCAGCAATTGGAATTCGTGGGTTTGGCTTCCGCCAATGTTCCCAGCATCTGCTTTTACGATTCGAAATTGCAAACCCAATCGGTTAAATATACGCTCGTAGGCCGCGTACATGGCGTCATACGCTTTCAGAGCTCCGGCTTGATCCATATCGAAACTGTAGGCATCCTTCATAATAAATTCGCGTCCACGCATCAAACCAAAACGTGGGCGAATTTCGTCGCGGTATTTAGTCTGAATTTGGTAAATATTTTTTGGAAAATCGCGGTAAGATTTCAAATCATGACGAACGAAATCGACAACCGCTTCTTCGTGCGTAGCGCCAAGGCAGAATTCATGATCATTTCGATTTTTGAATTTTAATAACCCGGC